>JAZRWT010000001.1:0-10432 GCA_045599845.1 Candidatus Egerieisoma sp.
TGGTCTTGAAAAACTATTGAAAACCATCTTGGGCAACTGCAATTTTAAAGTAAAAAATATTATTTTTGCATTTTGTTTAACACGAAATCAATAATTTTTATCTTATATGAAAAAAACACTTTCCTTTGCTGCAGCCATTATTGCAGCAGCATTCGTTTCAGTATCTTGCAACAACGCTAACAATTCAACAGAAACAAAGGCATCGAACGTTGAGCCTGCTGCTCCTGGCAGCATAGTTTACATTCAGATTGATTCCCTTGTAAACGGATACGATATGTTCAACGACGAGAAATCGGCTCTTGAGGCAGAGGTGCAGGTCATCCAGGACGATCTCCAGAAACAGGGCAACGCTTTCCAGAAATCAGTGGCTGATTTTGAGAACAAGGTTAACAAAGGTCTGCTCACACGTTCACAGGCCGAGCAGCAGCAGGCAGCTCTTCAGGAGAGACAGCAGCAGTTGCAGAACCTCAACCAGCAAAAGACCATGGAGGTTCAGGAGAAAGAGGCCGTAATGCTCAACAAGGTTATGGACAAGATTCAAACCTACCTCAACGAATACAATGAGAGCCACAACTACGCACTCATACTGAGCACATCAGCCGCTTCAAACACAGTTCTTGTTGGCAACCCTTCATTGGATATTACAAATGACGTTCTTACAGGTCTCAATGCAGAGTATGTAAAGAGCAAATAACAATAGTGATTTGAAAATAGCAATACTATCTTGTTTTCACCCATACAGAGGAGGTATATCACAATTCAACAGCTGCATTTTCAAGGAACTTTCCAAAAGCAATGAGGTCAGGGCCTTCAATTTCAGCAGACAGTACCCGCAGTTTCTGTTTCCGGGAAAAACACAATTGGTTACCAAAGAGGATAATGCCGTACCAGTTCCATCGGAAAGATGTCTGGATACGGCAAATCCTTTTACATACGCAAGCACTGCAAAAAAAATAAGGGATTGGAAACCGGACCTGTTCATCACCAGATACTGGATGAGCTACTTCGCTCCTTCCCTTGGATATGTTGCCAGACATATTGAAGGCAGTACCAGAAGAATAGCCATTCTGGACAACGTAATCCCACACGAACGGCATTTCTTTGACAGGCCGCTTACCAGATACTATCTTAACTCGTACGATGGATATATAACTCTTTGCTCCGCTGTTACAAATGACCTTCTTGACATCAAGCCGGATGCACGCTACCTTCAGACCCCGCACCCGCTATACTCACAGTTCGGAAACAGGATTTCAAGGCAACAGGCTCTGGATGAACTGGGAATAAGAAATAAAAATGGCCGCAACCTGCTGTTTTTCGGACTGATAAGAGAGTACAAGGGGCTGGATATCCTGCTTGAAGCATTTGGAAGATTGGGTAATGAGTACAATCTCATAATTGCAGGTGAACCTTACGGCAGTTTTGACAAATACAAGGATATAATCGAGCGTCTGCCCAACAAAGAGAACATATATTTGAATACGGAATACATTCCGGATTACAACGTCACGAAATATTTCAGTGCCTGCGATGTATGCGTGCTGCCATACAGAAGTGCCACACAGAGTGGAATAAGTTCAATATCATACCATTTTGAGACTCCGCTCATTACAACGGATGTGGGTGGGCTCAGGGAGCTCATAGGCAATGCGGGAACAGGTCTTCTGGCAAGGAACCCTGATCCTGAATCGGTAGCCGCAACAATCGAGGAGTTCTTCGGTTCAGATGAGTTGAGACAAAGACTTGTCTCAAACATAAAGGCCGAAAAGCAGAAGTTGAGTTGGGAAACGTTTTGCGGCAAGCTTCTTGCATTTCAAAATAATTTGTAAACAAATTCAGAATCAAAATGAAGAAATCAGCCATATTGCTGGCAGCCATATTGTCCTTTCTACAACTTGGCGCGCAGGAACAAACACAGGAACAGATTTGGCATACTGTTAAGAAAGGTGATACCGTGAACAAGATTTGCAGGACCTATGGCATAAGTCTGCAGGAATTGTTGGATAGCAACCCAAGTGCCAGAATGGGTCTGAAACGCAATACGGTTCTTCTGATTCCTTCAAAAGCCAAACCTGGCAGCACGGTGGTGAAGGATTCTTTTCCATTGAATGATACTCAGGCCGTAAAGGAAAGTTCAGCAACGGATAATCCTGGAAAAGAAAATTCCTTGAAAGAGAATTCTGGAAAGGAAAATTCCATGAAGGATTATTCTGTGAAGGATAATAAAGTGGAGGAAGATTCCGTAGATGAAATAAATTATGATGACCAAAGCAAAGCAAGAATAAGAGCATACGGCAATCCGCTCATGGATGAAACTCCGCTTGCAATAGGACTGGCTCTCACACTAAGTTCCAACGGACCTGCAAACAACAACCAGATAGCCTGTCTTGATTTTTACAGCGGATTCCTCCTTGGCTTGAAGAACATGCATGATGAAGGCTTGAGGAATGTTACATTGAACGTTTATGACGTAAACAAATACAGCGGTGAAGACGGTCTCCGGATGCCTGAAGACTTCGAACAGAACGATATCATAATAGGTCCTGTGAGAAAGAAGGAAATAGAGAGTGTACTGCCGTCACTTATGGAAAAAGGAATACCTGTCATATCTCCTTTCGATCCTGGCGCAACGGAATTGCTTCCTGAATACAGGAATCTGGTACAGGTTGCCATGTCGGCGGATATGCAGGACAGCATAGCTATTGATATTTTCTGCAATGATGTAAAGGAACGTGCAGTAAAACCTATTATTCTGTTCGAAAAGGACGCGGCAGGCAAACTGTATGAACAAAGCCGCAACAGGCTCACTGAGCTGGACATTGAATGGAAGGAATTCGGCTATACAATACTCCAAGGAAGAAGCGCAGATTGGATAATATCATCATCAATAGACACGCTTAAAGAAAATACGTTCTTCATCGCATCCAACTCGGAAGCATTTGTGAACGATGCCGTGAGGAACCTCATGATTCTTTCTGAAAAAGCTGAGATCAAGCTGTTCGGCCTGCCTAAATGGAAACATTTCGATACCATTGACCCGCTTTCCTACCATAAGCTCAAACTGTCAATGCCGCTTCAGTATTGGACCGATTACAATTCAGAGAACAAGGACCTTTCAAAACTTCTGGCCGAATACAGGGCAATATATGGTTGCGAGCCCAACACATACGTGCTCCAGGGCTATGACATAGCAAGATATTTCATTTGGTACGGAAAGAAATACGGACCGAGTTTCATTGATGCAAGGAATATCTTCCCTCAGGACGATTCATTCTCCATGCCTGGGACAATAAATGTGAACTTCAATTTTGAAAGAAAAAACCCCGACAGCGGTTTTGAGAACAATGCTGTCAGGGAAATTCTATATTCGCCGGATTTGAATGTAATCTCTTTAGAGTAATATCTCCGGATGGATGTTTGACTTCTCAATATCTTTATAATACATTACCGTGCCCACTTTGAGCTCTACAGTTGCGGCATCGTCACAAACTATTATGCCTTTTGGATGCATCTGAAGAATGCTTATTGTCCACATATGGTTCACAGCTCCCTCAACTGCATGATAAAGAGCCCTGGCCTTGTTGTGGCCGTTCACAAGAATAAGAACTTCCTTGGCATCTGTAATCGTGCCAACACCTACTGTAAGGGCGGTCTTTGGAACCTTGTTGATATCGTTGTCAAAGAATCTTGAATTGGCAATTATGGTATCTGTTGTAAGTGACTTCACCCTGGTTCTTGAACTGAGGGAAGAGCCCGGTTCATTGAATGCTATGTGTCCGTCCGGACCTATGCCGCCCATGAACAGGTCTATTCCGCCGTATGACTTGATCTTAGCCTCGTATGAATCGCACTCTGCCTGAAGGTCTGATGCGTTGCCGTTAAGTATGTTCACGTTCTCCTTCTTAATATCAATATATTTGAAGAAATTGTTCCACATGAATGAGTGATAGCTCTCAGGATGGTCCTCAGGTATGCCAACATACTCGTCCATATTGAATGTTACTACGTTCTGGAAAGAAACCTTGCCTGCTTTGTGCAATTTTATAAGTTCCTTGTAGGTGCCCAGAGGAGTTGAACCGGTTGGAAGGCCCAGTACGAAAGGCTTTTCCGGAGTAGGATTGAAATCGTTGATCTTCTTTGCAATATAGGAGGCAGCCCAGAGCGAAACACCTGAGTATGTCTCCTCAATAATTAATCTCATAATATATCAATTGTTGTTTAATAAATATTTAGCATTCTCGTATGCTGCTGCACTGCGTGTTGTACCGCTGAGCATTGAAGCAATTTCCTCAATTCTTTGCTCATGGTTGAGCAAACGTATATTGGTTCTGGAAACATTATCATACTGAGTCTTGTAAACCTGATAATGAGTTTTCCCCTTTGAAGCTATCTGAGGGAGATGAGTTATGGCTATCACCTGCATCTTCTGTCCCAGACTGTCGATCAGTTTTCCCATCTTATCTGCTGCACGTCCGGAAACACCTGTGTCTATTTCATCAAAAATCATTGTTGGCATTCCGGTATATGATGCCATTATATATTTGATGCAAAGCATTACGCGTGATAGTTCGCCTCCTGATGCCGCTTTGGCAATGTCCACGGGATTTCCACCCAAATTGGCGTTGAACTTGAAGTTGATGAGGTCGCAGCCGGATTTCCCGTAATTGTTTGTTGGAATTATATCTATGACAAACTGGGCATTTGGAAGTTCCAGTGAACGTATGTTCTCTTCAAGCAGTCTCGCAAGTTCTGAAGAGGCTTTGATTCTTGAAGCTGATAATTGCCCTCCCTTTTCCTTAAGTTCAGTCTCAAGCAAAGCCATTGATGAAAGCGTAGCGGAACGTTCACGCTCCAGATCCTCGGTAGAACTGACCATAGTGCAAAGTTCGTCCCTCTTTGCTATAAGTTCCTCCACATTGCTGCATGAATATCTTCTCATCAGTTCCTCAAGAGTGGCAATGCGTTCATCGAGCTGTTCCAACCTGTCAGGATTTGCATTGCATTGTTCCAAAGCCTGTGACAGTTCCTGTTCTATATCCTTGCATTCTATGCGGCAGGACTCAAGTCTGGCAGCGAGCTCCGAAAGAACAGGCAAGGCATTCCCCTGCTTGTCCAATCTTGCTGACGCCAGTTTGAGATTCTGAACAAAGGAATTACCCATAGGATTAAGCAACTCAATAGTCTGCTCAACTGCCTGCCGGATATTCTCTGCGTTGGCAAGAATGTTCTGCTCCTGCTCCAGTTCCTCCAGTTCACCTGATTTCAGATTGGCCTGTGCAAGCTTTGAATATTGGAATTCATAATAATCCTTGTCCCTCAATGCTGCTGCAATCTTTTCTTCAAGCAGCGCCAGTTCCTTGCCCTTGCTTTCAAGTTCGTTGTAAAGTGCTGCATAGGATGAGCGCAAGTCTGAATTTGAAGCGTACATATCAACAAGATTCAACTGAAACTCAGGTGAGCATAGAAGCAGATGCTGATTCTGGGCATGAATGTCAATCAGTCTTGCACCAAGTGCGGCAAGATTGCCAATAGGAACAGGCTCGTCGTTAACAAAGCATCTTGAACGTCCGGCGGCGGAAACCACGCGCCTTACAATATAATCTTCCCCGCCAACTGTGAATTCGCCCTCAACAACACAGTTTCCAGATTTGTCCATGATATGCGATGGATCCGACTTTGAACCCATCAACAGTGAAAGAGCCCCCAAAAGAATAGATTTTCCAGCGCCTGTCTGACCTGTGATAATGGAAAGGCCGGCTGGAAAATCAATCTCCAAATGCTCTATAAGAGCATAATTCTGTATGGACAGATGGGTAAGCAACTCAGTTCTTCTCTATGACCCTGTAATATATCTGACCGTCCTCGAATTCCTTGGTTGCAATAAGGCCTGGTTTTGGAAGTTTCTCGTAATGACGTGAAATTTCAATCTGCTCCTTGTTCTCGAATGTTTCCTCAAGTGTGTCTGCATAATTGGAGAACTCTTCAAGCTTGGAATTCAGTTCCTGCTTGATTTCAGCAGCTATCTGATTCGCCCTCTTTGATATGATTACTGTTGATTCATACAAATTGCCGGTAGGAGCGGCAAAATCACACATATCGCGGGTGATTGTATTGTCCGGAACTTTACTAATGTTATTCTCTATCATCGTATTATTGTTGTTTAAAAAACTATTTGATATTCTCCTTGTTCTGTTCTTTAACCTTGGCTCTTGAAATACGTTCCTTTTTCTCGTTTTCTTCCTGAGCCTTCTTTTCAGCAGCTTTAAGCAATGCCTCCGCTCTCTTCACCTCCTTGGCTGCAAGTCTGGCTTTCTTGCGTTGCTCTTTTGTCATTTTCTTTTCTGATGCAACACCCTCTTCATAGTCTGCGTTATCATTGCCTTTTGTATATCTCAACGCTTTCTGGTAATATCCGTCAAGAAAAGAACGTCTTGACGAAGATGCCTCTTCGCTGATGAAATTATAATAGTCGTCAATGAAAGTGAGATATCTCTCCTTCTGTTTGTCACGCACAGAATTCTGGGCATATTTGTATGCTGAAACGGCAGTGTAATACAGGATATCCGTTCTGTAACGATTGTCAGCATTATCCCTGAGCACATTCTTCAAAGCATAATGGGCGGCAAGATAATCCTCCATTTTGTAATAAAGCCTTGCTGATTCAAACGCTTTTCTGTCAAGCCTCTCAAGGAGATCCTCCTGCATGACCTCACAGGTCTGGCAATATGAACTCAAAGGATAGTCACGCATGAATTCTCCTATTGCAACAAGCGCCTTTTTTGTAGGCACCTGATCCAGTTCATATCTCAGAGTCTTCTCGTACAAAGCGTGGCACCTGAGGTATGTGGCCTCTTCGGTAAACGGACTTCTTGGAAAAACCTGGATGAATCTCTCGAAATTGCTTTCTGAAGTAACGTAATCCTGCCTTTTGTAATTGGACATGCCCGTGAAGAAATGCACCGTATCCTCCTGAGGCATACCGCTCATAGGCATAATCAAACTCTCAAAAAGCTCCGCAGCCCTCTTGTACTTGCCGGAGTTGTAATATTTGAAAGCTTCCTTGTACTTCAAATCATTGTCTGAACCTGCGAGCAGTTTCTCATACTGTGATGTGCATGAGGACAGAAGCACTCCGCAAGCAAAAAGCATTATAATAAACTTCAATTTTCCCATCATTTCAAAAATTTATCAAGTTCCATAGCTGCAATGCATCCTGATGCGGCTGCCACTATGCCTTGCCTGTAATGTGGATCCTGAACATCGCCGGCAGCGAACACCCCCGGAATTCCGGTCCTGCATGATTTGCCATCTGTGATTATGTACCCCTGGGAATCCGTTTCCAACCAGTCCTTGAAAAGTTCTGAATTAGGATGATGCCCTATGGCAAGAAAGAAACCCTGTATCTCTATGGTTCGTTTTTCACCGGTTTTATTGTTCACCAGCAATGCAGCGTTCACTCCGGCCTCATCGCCAAGTATCTCTTCCGTATTGGTATTCCAAAGAATTTCTATATTCTGGCAGGACTTCACCTTTTCCACCATTGCCGCGCTCGCCCTGAATTCATCCCTGCGGACTATCATATACACCTTCTTGCAAATGCCAGCCAGATAAGAGGCTTCCTCGCAGGCAGTGTCACCACCACCTACCACAGCCACCGTACGCCTTCTGTAAAAGAAACCATCGCAAGTGGCACAGGCAGAAACTCCCATGCCCTTGAACTTCCTTTCACTGTCCAGACCCAGATATTTTGCACTGGCACCGGTGCATATTATCACCCCGGCGGCCTTTATTTCCTCGCCATTTTCCACAGCGATAGTAAATGGTCTTTGCGAGAAATCCACTTTGACAACCCTGCCGTTCCTTATGTCCGTACCGAATCTTGAAGCCTGGGCTTTCAAATCCTCCATTAGTGCCGTACCTGCAACCCCATTGGGATAACCTGGGAAATTCTCTATTTCAGTAGTTGTTGTAAGCTGGCCACCAGGAAGAGGTCCGCAGTACATTACAGGCTTGTGCCCTGCTCTGGCGGCATAAATGGCGGCAGTGCATCCTGCAGGACCGCTACCTATTATCAGACAATCAACTACCCCGTTCTCCATAGTGCTTCTATTTGGGTTTCAAAAACTTGACTTCGCGCCTTCCAGCACTGCAAAAATCATGCGAGAAAAACAACGCAAGCCAATGACTATAAATAACCTGCAAAGGTAACATGCAAAGTGCAGATTTGCAAGCAAGTTTTTATAATCTCAAACGTCATGTACCGCTTGTTTACGGCAATCTGTCCGGTTGCAGCAGTCACTTCATCTGAAAAACTTTGCCTTTCCCGGGCAAAGGTTTTTCATATTCCAGTGTCTGCTGCTACATCCGGCCGCAATTTCCAAAAGGTGTTTTTGCCTTCCCTGTAATTTCGCAGCCTCAAGCTAGACCGCTGATGTTGCCTTTTTATCTCTGAAGAAATAATAGGCACGGAGAAGCCATACTATGGCAAACGAGAAGCACCAGCGTGAAAGAAGGACTATCCACCAGATGGCCCCCACGGATGATATGAGGAAAAGATCCTCAAGATTGCTGTGTGAAGAACATATATGCGTGTTCAGATAATCTATGTCCCTTTTGCTAACATTACCGCTCTGTGCCTCATCAATCATTATGGCCGCACCATATGCAAGACCAAGGGTGTTGGCAACAATCCACAGGAACGCCGTATTGCGTCCCAAACCAAAGAATGACATTACGGGACCGAGTATTTTTGACAATGCTGCAATTATGCCGAACTCATTGAGCAGTTTCTGGAGTATTGAAAGGGAAATTATAAGAGTAACCATCTTAAGTACAAGCCAGAAGGAGGTAACGGCCCAGTCTTTGAGCAATGGGATGAATTCAAGCTGCTCCTGAGTATAGTGAGCCACATTGGAAACCACCTCACCTCCCATCAGCAGATTCAGGACTGCTGCAAGTACGAATGCGGCAGCTGTTCTTACAAAAGCTATCCACCAGGCATTTGTTCCTGTCTTTTTCTGTACCAATGTTTCCGTTATCATATTATGGGCACACAGGGCCATGACACCAAGAATGGTCATTGTCCTCACATCCAGATCCAATGAAACCGCAACTGCTATTGCTGTGTAAACATTGGTGAAGTAGCCCGAAAGAAATGCCAGGGATGCTTCGCCTGGAAGGCCGAGATGGCGGAATACAGGTGATACGAAATTGTTTATCCAAGGTACTATGTTCAAATACTTCAGAAACAATATGGCAAACGAAACTGCCAATGTTATCTTTACAACCCAAATGCTAGTCCTGACAGCCTGGGGGAGCGCAGACTTTGCAGCACTCAAGGCTCTGTGCGAAAAGTTTTGTATCATATCGGAAACAACTGTCATTCATTCAACTGAGGAAGATTATTCAAGCCATGAATCATATTCAACTCTACAGCTGAAATATGCTTCCACCAACGCTGAACGGCAAAATTAGAAAAACTTTGAACACAAAAATTGTTTTTTTAAAAAAAAGTTGTACCTTTGCAAATACAACATCGCGGAGTAGAGCAGTTGGTAGCTCGTCGGGCTCATAACCCGGAGGTCGGAGGTTCGAGTCCTCCCTCCGCTACTAAGCAAGCAACAAAAAAAAGAACATAAGTCTATTGGCTCATGTTCTTTTTTTATTACATACGAGCGGACGGGAGCATTTCAGGGCCATTTCACTCCCGTTCCTGCAAATAACGAACGGACGGGAGCATTTCAGGGCCGTTTTACTCCCGTTCGTGCAAATAACGAACGAACGGGAGCATTTCAAGGCCATTTCACTCCCGTTCGTGCAAATAACAAACGAACGGGAGCATTTCAAGGCCATTTCACTCCCGTTCGTGCAAATAACGAGCGGAAGGGAGCATTTCAGGGCCGTTTTACTCCCGTTCTATGAATTGTGGTGGAGATTATGAAGAGTTTTTATGAAAAAGAGGCTGAATGCGCTCTTGCTTTTTCTGAGCTTGGAGAATGTTGGCACCTGTCAACTTCCGAAAATTTTGAAATCATTTTTACTTCAGACCAGGACTTCCAATCAGGTATGGGAACAATGGCTGTGTGTTCAAGGCTGTTCCCTGATATAAGGATTCTAACGTTTGAACTCATGTCCAACCATATCCATATTACAGCTGCCACAAACGAAGACAGGCTGGTCCTATATTTTGAAACTCTGCGTAAAATGCTTTCACGGCAATTTCAAGCAAGAGGAAGGACAGTGGATTTGCAAGCAATGACCTATATAATTCAAGAACTTGACTCTTTGGAGAAAGCGAGGAATACAATTGCGTACGACAACAGGAATGGGTATATTGTCAATCCCAACCATACTCCATTTACATATCCCTGGGGAGCGAACAGATTCTATTTCAATCCGGATGCAAAAAAGTTGGCTGTTCAGAACGCCAGGA
>JAZRWT010000002.1:0-19800 GCA_045599845.1 Candidatus Egerieisoma sp.
TGTGCCTTATTACCTTGCCACTTTCCAGCTGGTTATGGTGTGCTTGGCGCAGGTGAAGCGTACGCCAACCTTGACTTTTGGTCTTGGGTCGGCCATGTACGGTGCGTCGTATAGGTTCTTCTCTATCTGAGCCAGGGCGGAGCTGGCGGTGCCCCTCATCTTGAACTCGAATATGTATATTGCATCGGGCAGCCATACCACCATGTCAACCCTGCCCTTTGCCTGCTTCACCTCGGTCTCAAGGTTGAGGCCCATTCCGTTGAAGAGTATGTAAAGGTCGCGCTGGTGCAGGGCCTCAAGCTTCTCAAGGTCCTCCAATATCTCCTTGCCCTCGTACATGTAAGGCACGCCGGCGAGGAATGACTGCATGGCCTTCATTGCAGCATCAACATCGCCTCTGCGCAGGGCCCTGTTCATTGCGTCAACCATGTTCATGCGCTGGTCGGTGTCCAGCGGTGTGAGTTCACTGATGAAGTTTTCGAACAGGCCCACTCTCACTTCATCGTTTGGGATGCCAAGTATGTATGAACTGGATACCGGACTGTAGCCTTTGATGGTGAGGTATCCCGACTGGTACAGCAGAGGAAGCGCTGTCGTCATTTCGTGGATTGACATGTCAAAGGCGGATGCAGGCATCATTTCGGTCCTGTTGAGCTTCATTATGTCCGTTCTGAAGCCTTTCATCCTCTCAAAGAGGAAAGATGGGGTTGCGGAGCCGAACCAGTTAGCACGGAGTTCCTTGCAGGAGAACGTGAGCATTAGGCTGTAAGGATTGAAGACTCCGGCCTGCTTTTTGCTGAAGTTGAAGCCATCATATTTCCATCGCAGTGTATCATACATTTCCTCCTTGGTCATTCCGTTGTGGAGCGCAAGGTTCTCAATGTCGTTGTCGAATATCCGGCGGATTTCGGCCTCGGTTATTCCGCAGAGAGTTGCGTAGTCCTCGTTGAGTGATATGTTCTGTAGGTTGTTGAGCTCGCTGAATATGCTCACGTGGCTGAACTTTGTAATGCCTGTTATGAACACGAAGCGCAGGTATTCGGAGCATAGCTTGCACGTGATATAGAACTCCTGATGAATTGACTGCACTTCATTGAACAGGTCGGTGCCTGTTGGGGTGTGCAGAAGGGCGGCGTCGTACTCGTCTATGATGATTACGGCCTTGTGACCGCTTGCTTTTGTTGCTGTTGCCACAAGCTGCTGCAAGGCGGCACCTGGAGTATCCGATTGCGGCATGTCAAGTCCGTTGTTCTCCGCATTAGTCTTAATCTGATAAAGAATGGCGTTGCGCATTTGCTCCGGTGTCTTGTTCTTCATCGCGCTCATGTTGAAATGGAACACCGGATATTTCACCCAGTCCTTCTCAAGCGTCTCCATTGCAAGTCCCTTGAAGAGCTCCTTTTTCCCGAGGAAATACGCCTTTAGAGTTGAGCAGAGCAGTGACTTGCCGAACCTGCGGGGACGGCTGAGGAAGATGCACTGGCTGCGGGTCATCCTGTATATCAGGTCTGTCTTGTCTACATACACTCTTCCGGTCTGGACTATGGTCTCGAAACTGTCCGTGTCTGTAGGGAACTCCCAGGGCTCCCTGTATCTCTTGGTTTCTTCCATAACTGCTCTCTTGTTTCCAATCTTGCGAATATAAATAAAAGCGTTTTGAATTGCAAATGAATGGTTCCTACGGCATCCGGAGGAACGGCCTATCAGTAAAGAGATTACCTTGGATCATGCGTAAAGCTTGCAAATCTGCGAACAAGAAAAACACCTGTCCACCAAAGCCTTGCGGGAATGCTCTCCGGCAAAGTTCGCATGGACAGATGAGTTTCGGTTTAGCTCTGATTTAAGAATAACTGTGGTGTAACCAGCAAAAGCAGCGGGCAGATTACTCCTGTGGCTTGATGTCGTTGTAGAAAGCGGCAACTGTGGTGTACATATAAGGCATCAGCCACAAGTATCCTATTCCCAATGTGAGCAGGCCCAGAATAATCCAGCCTATGAAACTCAAGCAAAGCAGGAAGAGTCTCATCTTGTGCCCCTGCATCAAGGCTTTGCTTGCATTGATGGCCTCGCTTACGGAATATTCAGGATGCTCTATTGCAATGAACGGCGCCATGCTGTATGACAATGACTTTATGATTCCCGGAATAATGAGCAGAAGTGTCCACAAGAAGATTTTCAATGCCATAAGGGCATATAGGGCAACGTTGTGCAAGTACCTGTTGAAGGTAATTGAAAACATGTTTTCAATTACACTGTCCTGATGCTCATTCAGAAGACGTTGGCATGCATTGTAGAATCCAATGATTAGCGGACCCGTAACAAAAATGCAATAGGCGAGGGAGAACAAACTGCCCAACCCATTGGCCCCTTGGTCAAATTGTGCTTGGCAGATGTTGGCTATGCCCATTATGACAAACAATAACAGTGTGGCCAATACACTTGGTTTCCAATGTCCTGACAGAGCCTGAAGGGCTGAATTCTTGAGTTCCTGATTTGTTTTCATATACTAGAATTATTATAAGTTGCTTGAATGGTTGGTATCAAATATAAAAAATTCGTTTTGACAATGCAAGTTCAAAGATGGAAGTTGATCAGTCAGAAGAGCTTGGGGTCATCGTCAAGCAGGCGGAAGCTCATGCGGTGATAGGGGCTCGGGCCGTATTTCCTTATGGCCTCCCTGTGTTCCTTTGTTGGATAGGCCATGTTCTTTTCCCAGGCATATTGCGGGTATTCGGCGGCTATCCTGAGCATGTATTCATCGCGGTGGGTCTTGGCAAGAATGGATGCTGCGGCTATCGCTGTGTATTTGCCGTCTCCTCCAACTATGCAGGTATGAGGGATGCCGGGGTATGTATGGAAGCGGTTGCCGTCTATTAGCAGATGCTCCGGAGTGAGTTTCTTCAGGCCTGCTATTGCAAGATGCATTGCGTGTATGGAGGCACGCAGAATGTTCATCCTGTCAATGTCTGCGGCGCTTACGCTTGCTACACACCAGTCCAGGGCCTGTTCTTCGATTATCGGACGCAGAACTTCCCTGTGCTTTGCAGTAAGCTTCTTTGAGTCGTTGAGCAGCGGATGGTGAAAGTCCTTTGGCAGAATTACAGCGGCGGCATACACCGGCCCTGCCAGCGGTCCTCTCCCCGCCTCATCGCAACCTGCCTCCACCACTCCTTCCTTCATATAGTTAAGCAATGTAACAGCTTGTTTCATATAGTGATGATATTGTTATTTTCTTAATAAGGCCGTATCAACGGCGCCCGCGGAGGGCGCAAACTTGCTTGCAAGTTTGGTATAGCCCGGGAGCGGTTTGGAACAAGGGGGTTTGGGGCTTGCCCCAATTAAACCAAGAGGGAGGGCACCAGCTTTGCTGGGAGGACCGCAAAAAAGTTGTTACTGCCTATAGATCCTTGAGGAAATCAGCAAAAGCAGCGTAATTGCTGGCACCGTTCCAATGCTCCTGCCAGGTGCTGAACGCCGCCTGTCTCTTGATGTCAGTAGTGGCTTCGTCCATGTTGAGGTATGAGTAGATGGCATCGGCCAGATTCTTTACGCTGAGATTCTTCTCAAGCAAGGTTCCGTTGTTATTGTTCACGATTTCACTCACACCTCCAACATTGGTTGCAACAACCGGAGTTCCGAAACTCATGGCCTCCATTATTGAAACAGGTACGCCTTCCGATGTAGATACCTGTACAAGGAGGTCAACGCGGTTGCGCACATAATAGTCCATAACGTTTTCGTGAGGCTGCTGCCCCATGAAAATTGCTTTCATGAACGATGGCAGTCCATTGCATTTGCTTTTCACCTCATTGAGCAGCGGTCCGTCACCGAAGTGCACCCATTCTATGCCGTTTATGTTCTGTGAACTGAGTTCAAGCAATGTGCTCATGTTCTTGCCCAGCTGCTGGAGCGCCTCTGCTATCATGCCCACCCTTTTCAGAGGAATTACGTTGGAGCAGCTCATTATCCTGAACTTGTGTGTATGCTGCATCATTGGCACAGGCATTGGATTCATGCTGCCAAGAGGGAATATCTTTATTGCGTCTGAGGAATGTAGCCAGCGCGAATAATTGTTCCGTATGTATTCAGCTCCGTTATTGGATATTGCTATGGCGTAGTCAAGTGATTTGAATATGTTTCTTCTGTATGGGAGGAAACCTTTGGCGCTTTCATAAAGGTCACTTCCATGGAAACGGGCAACGAATTTCGTGCTTCCTGCCGCAACCGATTGTTTCAGATATGGAATGAGCATTGCGCTCTTGTCTCCCCAATAGAAATATGCCACGCGGTCAAGATCTGCCCTGATGGCGCGCAATGCCTTTCTGTTGGCAAGCATTGCCCTGAGCAGCAGTGTGTAATTTGCAAATATCCACAGACTGTTGCTCAATTCATTCAACCTTCTTTTGAATTCACGGAAAAAACCTTGCTTTTCTGCTCCTGCTTTTGAAATTTCCTTTGGATTGTTTGCCGGTGCATTATTGCTTCCATTGAAGAAGTTCCTGAATATGCGTATCAGCTCCCATGAGAAACCTCTTGCCCAACTCATGCAGAAAAGACCTCTTGAAAGGAGTTTCCAGCGGTTTTTGTTGTCAAAGTCAAGAATGGGCGGCCTGACCTCGAAATTGTATGGAGCAATGCGGTCACCTCTGGAATATCCGTTGCTTATTGGATTGTCCGGCATATGCAGAGGATAAACTATCACTCTGTCAAATGCATCAGAGAGCAATGGAATCTCGTCTTCAAGAAAAGTTTCCCCAACACCATAGGGGAAAGTATTTGTGAATAATACTACATCTGCCATATTGCAAAGCTACTAAATCAATCGTTTACTCAAATAAATCATCCGCTGAAAGTTTGCTTTGTACAGCTGAACTGTACATGCCTTGTTTAATGCCCGAAGAAGCTATCATGGTAAGACGCAAGGTCTTGTGTGTTTTTGTTGCTGTACGGAAAAGTTCCCTCCTTTCTTTCATATATTCAATGTAATCCTTTTTGAGCTCATATTCATGATCTGAATATTTCATTTCACATAAATCAATGTTTTTGTCGCTTCTGTCTATTACCAGATCTATCCGGGCTTTTTGTTCATTGGAATTATAGTACCAGGAGCAGACATCAGAAGCTATACCGGATATGCCCAGAGCCTGCTTTATCTGCTCCACATGAAGAATACATACCTGTTCAAAAGCGTATCCCAGCCAAGCGCTTTTCTTTCCGGCATTCATTGTGCTCCATGCATGAGGATTCTGACCATTGTTATTTTTCACAAAACGCAGGAAAAACAAAATGTACATATCGGTAAGTTGATATAACGGTTCGTATCCCTTTTTGCCGAATGCCTGATATCTGCGAATGAAATCACATTTTACCAAATTGTCCAGGACTTCGGAAATGTTTCCATTATCAGCTGTTTTCAGAACCTTTATTATCTGCTGTCTGGTCATTCCACTCAATGTTGATGCTATTGTTTCAACAACACGTCTGTACAGGGCAGCTTCGTTGAATAAGGATTTGAAGAGAAATGAGTATTCCGTACGTAGCACCGCATCGCTGCTGAAAAACAATTCATCCACATTTTGAGAAAGAGATAAATCTGGTCTTAGCAAGGACAAATAGAATGGAGCTCCTCCAAGAACCATATATGCATCAAGGACATCCTGGCGGCTCCATTCAATATTCAGACTTTTCAGATATTCCTCAGTTTCACGTAAAGAGAACGGCATAAGATGAACAGGTCTGGTTACCCGGTTATGAAGGCCTCCTTTGTCACCCAGGAGTTTGTTTGTCATCCAGGTTGTTGCGCTGCCGCACACAATCAGTTTGATTTCTTTCCTGTTTGATGCCCAAGCATTCCAGAAAAGGTCCAAAGCACGAAGGAATCCGGATTTAAATGTGTCAAACCATGGAAGTTCATCAAGGAATATCAATATTTTTTCCTTGCCATCAAGAGAATTCATATGCTCTTGCAATTGATTGAATGCTTCGTTCCAATCCTTTGGCTTGTTCCGTTTTATTCCGCTCGCTTTTTTCAGTTGTTCCTGCCAATGTTTCAATTGTTCCGAACGGGATGCCTGATAAATGCCGGTTGCATAAAAATCGAATTTTTCTCCGAAAAATTGCTTTACCAGAAAAGTTTTGCCAATTCTCCTTCTGCCATATACAGCAATGAATTCAGCTTTTGAAGAATCTATGCACATCTGGAGGATTTCCTGTTCATGACGGCGTCCAATGATTGAATTTCTGTAGAGCATAATGGAATGTAATATGGCGAAATTACCTTTTTTTTTGAAAAATTGGCGATACTATGGCGGAATTTGATATTTTTTATTAAATGTCGCACCACTATCGCCATTTTTCTCACCAAATACATTCCTTTGCAATTCTGCACTGCTATGGTTATCTTTGTAAGATTCATTAACTAAAAAACCACAAATTCTCAATTATATGATAAATCTTGACAAAAAGCTTGACGAGCAGGAACTTGGTCTGATAGCCAGCCAGATGAGGCGTGATATCATCAGAATGGTCACTTCCGCCCAGAGCGGCCATCCGGGTGGCAGTCTGAGCAGCACTGATATTCTTGCTTCGCTCTTCTTCAACGTAATGGACATAAGCCCTGATAACTGGCAGCGTAGCGGCAAGGGAGAGGACATGTTCTTCCTCAGTGCAGGCCATCTTGCTCCGGTTCTTTACACGGCCTTGGCCAGACGCGGATATTTTCCTGTAAGCGAGCTTGCAACCCTTCGTCAGTTCGGCTCCCGCCTTCAGGGCCATCCTTCAGTGGAGCACGGCCTTCCAGGTGTTTACATGGCATCCGGCTCACTTGGACAGGGCTTGAGCGTTGCCATTGGCGCTGCCATTTCAAAGAAACTTGCCAAGGAGGACAAGATTGTTTATACCCTGCTTGGCGATGGTGAGTCTGAAGAAGGTCAGGTTTGGGAAGCTGCAATGTTCGCAGCCAACCACAAGGTTGATAACTTGATTGCCATTACCGACTGGAACAACCAGCAGATCGATGGTGAAGCCTCAGTGGTAGGCGGCATTGGTGACCTCAAGGCAAAATGGGAAGCTTTCGGATGGACAGTCTTCACTTGCGATGGTAACTGCATTCATTCCGTTCTTGAAACTCTTGCACAGGCAAAAGCGGCACTTGGTGCAGGCAGACCAATCATAGTCCTTGCCAGAACCTGTATGGGCAAGGGTGTTGATTTCATGGAAGGTACCTGTGCATGGCACGGCAAGGCTCCTAAACCGGAGCAGGCCGAGCAGGCGCTTGCCCAGCTTCAGGAAACACTGGGTGATTATTGACCCAAGTTTCGCATTTATGCGAAACCCCTATTTTTGAGGCATTTATGCCTATGAAAAAGTCCCTCTCTGAAAAAGTCGCGTAGCGACCGCACCGGAAGGTGCGCAATCCTCCCAAGGGGCGCAGACGGCAGTCTTCGGGGGCCAAAAATAAAAAGAGACTGCTAAAAAGTTACAGACTTTTGAGCAGAGGGATTTAGGGAGAGGGTAAAACACCAAGAAAGTGCGGTGAAAAAAGTTTCGCAAGCCTACCGTAAGTTCTTGAAAAGGAATAAATTAAATACTTGCGAAACTTGAGTTATTCAAGTGCTTGAAAAGGAAAAAATAAATACTTGTGAAACTTGAGTTATTAATAAATGAGCAATAAAATGAAACAATATACAGATAAAGGTAAAAAGGACACCAGAAGCGGTTTTGGTGCAGCGTTGCTTGAACTGGGACGCGAAAATGAAAACGTTATTGCCTTGTGCGCAGACCTTACGGGTTCATTGAAAATGGACGCATTCAAGAAGGAATTTCCTGAGCGTTTCTTCCAGTGCGGAATTGCCGAGGCAAATATGATAGATGTTGCCGCAGGTCTCTCACTTAACGGAAAAATTCCTTTTGCCGGAAGTTTTGCCGCTTTTGCAACAGGCAGGGTTTATGACCAGATAAGAGCCAGCGTTGCGTATTCCAATACAAACGTGAAGATTGCCGCTTCACATGCCGGAATCACTTTGGGAGAAGATGGTGCAACACATCAGATTCTTGAGGACATAGGTCTTATGAAAATGCTTCCTAACATGGTTGTTCTTTCACCTTGTGATTACAACCAGACCAAGGCTGCAACCAAGGCGGCAGCCGCATGGAACGGCCCTGTTTACATAAGGTTCGGACGTCCTTCAGTTCCTAATTTCACGGAAGAGGACCAGCAGTTCGAGATAGGCAAGGCTCAGGTCATGGTGGAACGTCAGGCAGGCGAATGTGACGTAACGATTGTTGCCACCGGACATCTTGTATGGGAGGCAGTTCAGGCAGCCGCAATGCTTGAGGAGAAAGGAATCAAGGCGGAGGTTCTGAATATTCATACAATCAAACCGCTTGATACCCGGGCAATTCTTGCAAGCGTTGCAAAGAGCGGATGCATTGTTAGCGCTGAGGAACATTTCATTGCGGGCGGTCTTGGTGAGAGCGTTGCTTCAGTTCTGGCACGGAATATGCTTGTTCCAATGGAAATGGTTGCCATCAACGATACCTTTGGCCAGAGCGGTACTCCTTCACAGCTGATGAAGGCATACGGCCTTGATGCAGAGCACATTGCCCAGGCAGCCAATAAAGTTATTTCAAGGAAATAGTTGGTTCAATGGTCAGCAGAAGCATTTCTGAGGCATTGGCTCCCGAAAAGGGAGGGCACCAGCTTTGCTGGGAGGACTGCAGAAATGCTTCTGCTGGCCCAAAAGTCAGCCATTGAATGCAACTTGAAAAAGACCTGTCCAAGCAATCATGTACAGAACGTATTCTGACGGGGGTTCAGTGGACAGGTCAGGCCTGAAAGGTAGGACCTGTCCAGTTGATATGGCTCAAATTCAATTGTATGGCACATATGATGGACAGGTGTTTTTCGGCTTGACATCAATGGAACTTGAGTGAATCAAAAAAGTGCGGTGGGAGGAAGTTTCGCAAGCCTTCCGTAAGTTCTTGAAAAGTAATAAATTAAACACTTGCGAAACTTGAGTCATTCAAGTACTTGAAAAGGAGAAAATAAATGCTTGCGAAACTTGAGTTATTCGAGTGCTAGAAAAAGGAATAAAAAGTTAGTGGAACTTGAGTGAATAAAAAGCTTGCGGAATAGGGGGAAGTTGATATTTGCAATTTTCAGAGAATGGATAAGGATGCTCAGATAAGGGAATTGTATCAGGCGGGTGAATGCGGGAAGGCATTCAGCGTGCTTGTGGGGCAATACAGTGAGCAGCTTTATTGGCATATAAGAACGCTCGTGGCTTCACACGAGGATACCAACGATATTCTTCAGAACACTTTCATCAAGGCCTGGAACAATCTTCCGGGCTTCAGGTGGGAGTCTTCACTTTTCACGTGGATATACAGGATAGCTACCAACGAGAGTCTCAACTTCCTTAAGGCGGCCCAGGCCAGGGCACATTTTTCAATGACTGATTATGAAAATGTACTATCGGCCAAGTTGGCCTCTGACACGTACTTCAATGGCAGCGAATTGCAGAAAAAGTTGTGCAAGCTGGTGCTGGAACTTCCTGCAAAGCAGAGGGCTGTCTTTTCCATGAGGTATTTCAAGCAGATGCCTTATGAGGAGATAGCAAAAATTACCGATACCTCGGAAGGTGCCCTGAAAGCTTCGTATCACCATGCCTACATGAAGATAAAGGAGGCACTTGAGAATGATACCTGATTTATACTGCGGAAGGTTTGCTGATTTCATGCAGACCTTCCGCACTTGTATTTTGTGTTCTTCTGATTGCTAATTATTTACAAATCAGAACCGTGGAAGGTTTACACGAAATCAGCAAACCTTCCGCAGTATGGGGCCAAATCAATCAACTAAGAATAAACCTTTTGGACTTGTGGTTGTCAAATAAGCAAATGAATTCTGAAAATAGGGACATATTGGAAAGAGAGGATATGAAATCCAATCCGTTCGGGACACCTGCCGGATACTTTGAATCTTTGGAAGATTCATTGTGGGCAAGGATAAACGGCGGAGAGGGAATTTCCGTGGATGAAGCGGCACAGAAGGCCGGGACTGCCGGCGGCGCTTCAAAGGGAACCAAGGGAATTGCCTGGAAACACATATTCAGAAGCACGGCTTCCCTTGCCGCGTCTTTTGCCTTGATTCTGGCTCTCGGATATGGAGTCATTGAGATTACAAAGAAGGCTGCAACGGCGGACAATGAAAAAGTTGTTGCAGTATCGCAGGTGGAAGATGATACCACACTTGCAGGCAGCCATGCCTATGATATGGATGAAATCCTTTCAGATGAAGATTCGTATGAAATGTACGAATCGTACGAAGATATTTCACCCATAGAGCAGTATCTCCTTGATTCCGATCTCTCCATTTATTCAATAGCCTATGCAGAGTAGTATTATTTGGTAACTAAAATTTGGAATCATGAAATCATTCATAACATTCATAGCAGTGGCATTGTTCTGCGGCTCAAGCCTTTGGGCACAGGATTGTGACAGCGTTCAGACTGGTGCATGCGATATATGTTCTTTGACCGAACAAAACGGAATACAATCAGATGGGAACCTGGGCGGCAGCGATACCATAGTGGCCTATGGCAGGCAATCCGGATTTGACCACAGGCGCGGTTCTCAGGGTGGCATTCATATGGGAATGCAGAAGTCCTGGACAAAAGCTCCGGGCAAGAATCCCAATGGCAATAATGGAGCGTTCAAGAAAGAGACCCCTGATTTTGACCGTATTCTGAGTCAGAAAATAGCATTCTTCACAAAGGAGCTCGATCTTTCTTCCGAAGAAGCAGTCAAGTTCTGGCCAGTATACAACGAGTACAGCAAGGAGCAATGTGCAGCACATCGTGAAACAATGAAGGCGCTCAAGGAATTGAAGACGGCAATACGTTCCTTTGAGAAGGCAGCTTGTGGAAATAATGCAGGTAACACAGCATGCAGCAGTGCTGATGGCAGTTCTGCTGAAAAATCAGGCAAAAGCGGCAAAGTGGCAGGGCACAATGGCAAGGATTATCAGAACGTGACAGAGAAGGAGATAGATGAACTTGCACAGAAATATATCAAGGCCCTGGAGAAGGAGAAAACAATAATGGCAGAATACTATCCTAAGTTCAAGAACGTTGTTCCTGTTTCAAAGGCAGCCAAGATTTTCAGCATAGAAGAGAAATTCCGTTTATTCCTTATAAAAGGTTTGAAAAAGCATTAGAAGCAAATTCTCATAATAAAAATTAGGTATTGAGAAACGGCCTGGTTTCCTATTGGATTCCGGACCGTTTTTCAATATAAATTCCGAGAATCATATTAAAAGATTTTTTCCAAAATTCGTGGAAATAAATTAAATTTGGCACCAAATGAAAAATTTGGATACATACCTGAAAGTCTCCAGCCCGTCAACGTTCATAGCATTGTCGGCATTGACCGTATTGTTCATATCGTTAGTGATATGGTTCTTTTTTGGAACAGTTACAGATACCGCAACCCTGAAAGGTGTAATCTTTCCCAGTCATGGAACAGTCAACGTGAACCTTCCGAACAAGGGTCTTGTAAGATCCGTGTTCGTTCACAAGGGCGATAAAGTAGTGAAGGGTCAGCAGCTTGCGCTTGTTTCCGTGGATGGTTCGTACAGTGTGGTTTCTTCACCTGCAAACGGAGAAGTACTTTCATATCTGTCAGAGGGTGAGTCCTTTGAACCCTTCAAGGGCATAGTCAGCATTTTTGCCGGTGAGAATTCAGCAACTGTGAATACGGTGGTTGCCCTTGCCGATTTCAAGCAGTCGCGAGATATAAAACCGGGCCAGATTGCCCAGTGTACACCAACATACGACAGTCGAGAGAGAATAGGATACATAAAGGGCCGTGTGCATGATATAATTCCTTATCCTATTTCCCGCAGGGAGATGGAGGATTTTTTTGAGAACAAATCAATTGTTGACGAAATCTTTCCTGAAAGCGGTGCAGTGTTCTTCCTCAGGATAAATCTGGATACTGATCCTGAAGATCCTTCCTCACTCAAATGGTCTTTCAAAGGCAGGAAGGATCTGGAAGCGGGAGTAGGCACATATTGTAACATACAGGTGATTGTACGGTCACGTTCCATGTTCGAATATCTTATGGAAAATGTGAAAGAAGCCAGAAATACAATCGGATTATGGCTGGAGTGAGATTCAATACCATAAAGTTCATTGGAAACCATTTCAAGGGCTTCCGTATGACAGTGGTGATTGTCCTTGTCAATTTTCTCATAGTCATACTCCCGTTGGTTTCCTATCCCATACTGTACCAGGTGTTCGTTGACAACATAATATCCGGCGTGAATCCGGACTGGGCCTCCGCATTCTTTGTATTTTACTTTCTTGTTACAATGATGGAGATAGCTGTCAGGGTCATTGAGGCTTCGAACTGGAAATATCAGTTAAGAATGACAATCAATGCAACCACAGAGCTTCTGTGGCATACCCTGCATCTTCCACTTAACTTTTTCCATGATAATTTTGCAGGTGACATAGCGTCAAAAGTGTCATATCCAAGCGGTGTTGCGGACCATATCCTGAGGAAAATGATGCAGACTGTTGCCGAACTCATGTTTGTTATAATATACATGCTGTTCATGATAAGGTATAGCCTTTTCCTTTCCCTGTTCGGAATACTCCATATCGTGCTCACCATACATATAATGAAACGTGTGAACAGGAGAAGGGTTGAGCTCAACAAGAAAATGCAGATGGAAACAAGCAAGCTGCAAGGTTTCACTTCCGCAAGCATAAACAATATTGAGGCAATCAAGGGAGCAGGCGCCGAGTATGGATTCTTTGAAAGATGGTCAAGCCATTTCACAGCAAGCCAGAATGCCGCGTTGAGGTGCTCGAGGCAGAACGTCTTCCTTTCGGCGGTTCCTCTTCTGCTCAAGGCTGTGGCCGATGCTTTTGTGATGGGTATAGGCATATACTATATAATGGAAGGCCAGATGAGCATAGGAATGCTTCTTGCTTTCCAGGGATTCATGGCCGGATGTATGGGTTCTATGACCAGGCTTTCAGACAGATTCCAGATATGGGCCGGAATCAAGGCAAAGTGCGAGATCATGGACAGGATATATTCGGAGCCTAACGAAATATCTGAAGAGATTGATGACAACACTCCATATACAGATGGCAAACTCAAGGGTTATGTTGAACTGAAGAATGTGACCTTTGGTTATGACCGTAATGCCGAACCTCTCATTTCCAATTTCAACCTTTCGCTGGAGCCCGGGAAAAGCGTTGCTTTCGTAGGTCAGTCAGGTTGTGGAAAAAGCACGCTTGCAAAGCTTATCTCAGGCTTGTACAGACCTTGGGATGGAAATGTGCTGTTCGATGGCAAACGTATGGATGAAATCAACAAGAAAGTGTTCAACAACTCCGTTGCAATAGTGGACCAGAATATCGTTCTTTTTGATGGAACAATTTCGGACAACGTGAAATTATGGGACAAGTCCATAGAGGATTTCGTCATGCTTTATGCCTGCAACGACGCTCAGATTCACAATGAGATTGCTTCAAGAAGCAATGCATACGAATCCAGGGTGGAGAATGGCGGAAAGAACTTTTCCGGCGGGCAGAGGCAGAGGCTTGAAATAGCAACGGCGCTTGCCAAGGAACCTACTGTCATTGTCATGGATGAAGGCACTTCGGCACTGGATGCCGTTACTGAGGAGAGGGTGATGAAGGCCATAAAGGACATGGGCATATCGCTCATAATGATAGCGCACCGTTTGAGCACCATCAGGGATTGTGATGAAATCATAGTCCTGGACAAGGGCAAGGTTGTTGAGCGGGGAACACATTCCGAATTAATGAACAACAGAAAACTTTACAGCCAGCTGGTTGGCAATATCTGATATGTTTGAAGATAAGTTGGAAGAAAAGATCAGGTTCAACCAGAAAGCGGTTGACAACATGTACAGCAAGCTTGCTTCAATGGTGGGCAGCAGCAGGATTGTGTCCGGTGGAGACAACTCCCTTGTTGCATTCACGGCTGTTCTGTCAAGTCTGGGCTTCAAGGATTTCAGGATTGAAACAGATACGGACGTTCATTCGGACTATCAGACCATATTGAGGAAGATGGGCATCATATCCAGGCCTGTAAGTCTGGAGGGCAGATGGTGGAAGGACGCCACAGGACCGTTCCTTGCAACTGACTCCAAAGGGGATTTTGTTGCCTTGGTTCCGGGATTCATAGGATACCATCGTATTGATCCGCAGAACGGAGAGCGCATAAGGGTCAATGGAAGGACAACAAGGGATCTTGGAAATGAGGCCCTGTGTTTCTGCAAGGAGCTTCCAAAGAGGAAACTCTCCATGAAGGACCTGCTGAAATATGCTTTGGGAACCATCAGTGTACAGAATATAATAATTACCCTGCTGCTCTGCGTGATGGCCATTCTGCTGGATATGATAATTCCGTTCATCAACAAGTTCATATTCAACGATGTGGTTCCTTCAGGTGAAATCAGCGGAATCATGCCTATATGCTCCTTCCTGCTTGGAATAGGTCTGTGCTCCGTACTGTTCTCCATATATCGCAATATGGTGCTCAACAGGCTCAAGGATATGTTCAACGGCAATCTTCAGGCTGCCGTAATGGCAAGGTTGTACAGCTTGCCCAACCGCTTCTTCAAGGAGTTCTCGGGCAGTGACCTGAGCGTGAGGGCGCTTTCTGTAAACAGTGTTTATCAGTTCATTTCAAATGAAATCATGGTGAGCGTCGTAGTGGGTGTATTCTCATCAATGTACATATTCGTGGCCTTTGTCTTTGCCAAGGACCTTGTGATTCCGCTCACGTTCATCTTCATCATTTACATAGCCTTCTCACTCACGGTTTACAGGATGTTCTCAAAGCGTAATGCACAGGTTCTTCCTTACAAGACATCCTCTCAGGGATTTGTGTTCAGCCTGTTCTCGGGTATACATAAAATAAGGAACAACGGAGCGGAATCGCGAATGATGCAGCAATGGGCGGAGCGTTTTACCAAGTCCGAAATGCTTTCTGCGGACAGTCCCAAGTTTGTAAGATATCAGAAGACAATGGGAGTTTCGCTTCTGCTTCTTTGCAAGCTTGCTGTTTTCTTCTTTGCGTGGAAGTCAGGAACATCGATTTCCGACTTCATAGCATTCTACACCGCATTCGGAGTAATGCTCCAGGCTTTTGACCAGCTGCAGGTTGTCCTTATGGATGCATCACAGATTGCTCCTCAGCTGCAGCTTATCCAACCTATTCTCGATGTGGTGCCGGACAGCAATGATGACTCGGAGTCCGTTACATCAATTTCAGGTTCCATTGAGCTGAGCAACGTAACTTTCAGATACGGTCCGAATGCCCCGGATGTGATCAAGGACATGAGCCTTACCATCAACTCGGGTGAGAACATTGGAATAGTTGGTACTTCCGGATGTGGCAAGAGTTCGCTCATGAGACTCATGATGGGATTCGAACAGCCCGTTTCCGGCTCTGTTTTCTATGGACCGCACAATCTGGCGCTTGTGAATCTCAATTCGCTGCATCAGTTCACCGGATATTGTCCTCAGGAACTTCATATATTCCCTGATACAATAAGGAACAACATCAGGATTTCAAAGCCCGATGCCACCGATGAGGAAATATGGGAGGCCGCAAGAATAGCCTGCATAGACAAGGACATAATGAATATGCCTGATCAGCTGGACACTGTTCTGGGTGAGGGTGGAAGCGGTATGAGCGGAGGTCAGGGACAGCGCATAATGATTGCCCGCGCAGTTCTCAACAGACCACGAATCATATTCTTTGACGAGGCAACATCGGCTCTTGACAACATAACCCAGAAACAGGTTGTGAAGAATCTGAACGAATTTCATTGTACAAGAATTTCAATAGCCCACAGACTGAGTACTATAGAACAATGTGACAGAATCATAGTTCTGGACAAAGGACGCATAATTGAGGATGGTTCCCCGTCACATCTTATGGAACTCAAGGGATTTTTCTATTCACTGGCAAAACGGCAGCAACTATGACAAGGAACTTCATCATCATATTCACGGCGCTTATAATGGCGCTTTCCATTTCATCCTGCAATGGCGGTAATGGCAATGTTTCAAGCGTTGAAAAGGGCAAGGACACGCAGCGTCAGGTTGTTGCCGCATTGCGCCGTCCGGAAGCAGTGAACACCAATATGCTTGTGAGCAAAGGCGTAATAAAGTCGGACAATGAAGTTGCCGTGTTCAGCCGCATCACGGGCCAGCTGAATGAGGTGAAGCTCATTGACGGACAGAAGGTGAAGAAAGGTGATGTGCTCTTCACGCTGGATCCGGATGAATTGCGGATGCAGGTTGAGCTTGCCGAGGCCCAGCTCGAGCAGGCCTATCTTAAAATGGAGGAGATAGTGATAGGTTTGGGCTATCAGAAAGCACAGATGAACAAAGTGCCGGAGACCATGATGCGTGCCGCAAGAATAAAGAGCGGATACAATGTTGCGGAAAAGGAACTGGCGCTTGCAAAGAAGAATCTTGACAATTCTGTAATCAAAGCCCCGCTTTCCGGAGTCATTGCCAACGTATCCTCAACCAAGTCATATTCGTATGTGAATCCGGGGCAGACCCTGTGCAAGATAGTTGACACAGGAAAACTCATAGTGGAATTCTCAATCCTTGAATCCGAACTCGACAGATTCGCAGTCGGCAAGGAAATCCTGCTAAACTCGCTGGCATACAGCGATGAATATCACAGTGCGGAAGTGCGCTCCATAGGCTCAATAGTAAATGAGGCGGGAATGGTCATTGTTGAAGCTGAAATCAGCGACAACAGGCATCTGATGCCGGGTATGACAGCAATCATCAAGCTATAATGACACAATAGGGTTTGTGTTGAGGCTCGTCTTTATCACACGGGCTCCTGCGCAAGACTTGAGTATTATCTTCATGAGCAGCTCCTGGGTGTACTGTTCGCTCTGATAATGCCCCATCTCAACCAGAAGCATGTCCTGCCCGAAGTAATCGTGATAATGTATTTCACCGGTTATGAAGGCATCAGCCCCCATTTCCCTTGCCTTACCCATAAGAAAGGCCCCTGCACCGCCACACAGAGCCACTTTCCTTATTTCCTTTTCCACAGCGATGGTTCCATAGACGCTTTTCTGCTCAGTAAAGGCCGAGTTTCCGCGGCAGTTGTTGAAAAGAGCATCAACCTTGAACAGAGTTTTCAGGCTCAGCAGAAGCTGCATGGCGGTCATTGGAACAGGCAGTTCTCCTATTACTCCGCTGCCTCCTTCAATAGTTGAGGTTGCGGAACTATCGCCGGTGGAAGAATGCAATACCGCTGTGTGAGGTTCGAGCCATTGGAGCTTGCAAAGGCCGAGCATAGATGCTATTATGTGGTTCACACCGCCTTTGGCGTTATCAAGATTGGTGTGTGCAGAATAGAGTGTAATGCCGCCAATTATGGCTTTGGCCACGCATCTCTGCTGATAAGTTTCACCGCAGATGCGCTTCAACGGCTGGAAAATGAGAGGGTGATGTGAAACCACCATGTTGCATTTCTTCTCAATAGCTTCATCAATCACCTGCTCCGTTATGTCAAGACATACAAGCACGCCTGTAAGTTCGTTGTTCAGGGCATTGTTGCCTGCGGCCACCTGAATGCCGGCATTGTCAAAACTTTCCTGAAGTTCCAGTGGGGCAAAAGCCTCCAGAGCCTTTATTACATCTATGATTTTCATATTGAATTTTTACAATTTTGAGCTTTTTTCAAGCAATTTGCATGTTTGGCAAAGATACTAATAATCATTGGTTGTATTTTCAATAAAAAGTTCATAAATTTGAAACCTTTGAGTTAATATGCAGTTTTCGCAAATTATTTATAAATAACATACAGATATGAAAAATTACAACACCCAAAATGTTAGGAACGTTGTCCTGTTGGGCAGTTCCAAGTCCGGTAAGACAACGTTGGCTGAAACAATGATGTTTGAAGGTAAGGTCATTGACAGAAGGGGCAGCATTGAGGCAAAGACCACAGTCTCAGACAACACTGAGATTGAGCAGATTTATCAGCGCTCCATTTATTCAACACTCCTTTATTCAGAATACAAGGATACAAAATTCAACATCATAGATACTCCGGGTTCAGACGATTTCGTAGGCGGTGTATTCTCAGCATTCTCAGTTGCAGAGTCAGGTATTCTTCTGGTAAACGCTACACAGGGTGTTGAAGTTGGAACAGAAATTTTTGCACGTCACGCTGCAAACAGCAGGAAACCTCTTGTTGTTGGCGTAAACCAGCTCGACAGCGAAAAAGCTGACTGGCATGCAACGGTTGATTCACTCAAACAGGCATTCGGAAGCAAGATAGTTCTTGTTCAGTTCCCTGAGAACCCGGGCGCATCATTCGATTCATTCATTGATGTCCTCAAGATGAAGAAATATCACTTCACAGACGAGAACGGAACACGTGAGGAACTTGATATCCCTGCAGACCAGGCTGATGAGGCAGCTGATCTTCAGCAGCAGCTCATTGAAATGGCAGCCGAGAACGACGAGAGCCTTATGGAGACCTTCTTTGAGAACGGCAGCCTTTCAGAAGATGAAATCAGGTCAGGTCTCAAGATTGGTATGCTCAAGGGCGATATCCTTCCTGTATTCTGCCTTTCAGCAAAGAAGGACATTGGCGTAAAGAGAATTCTTGAGTTCCTTATAAACATAGGCATTACTCCTGATCTGGAGGAGAACGAACTTAAGGACGGCACAATGGTCAAGGTTGATGCCAACGGTCCTGCTTCACTCTATGTTTACAAGACAATGCAGGAGCAGCATCTTGGTGATGTTTCATATTTCAAGGTAATGAGCGGTAAGATTACCGAGGGAATGGACGTTGTAAACCCTGAAACCGGAGCAAAGGAGAGAATAACAGCCCTCTACGCAGCAGCTGGAAAGAAGAGGGAGAAACTTACCGAGGTTCTTGCAGGTGACATTGCATGCACAGTAAAACTCAAGAGTGTAAGATCAGGCCAGACTCTCAACGTTGCTGGAAACGATTGGGTATTCAAACCAACCCAGTTCCCTGAGCCAAAGTTCAGAACAGCCATCAAACCTAAAGAGGAGAAGGACGCTGAGAAACTCGGCGAAATCCTCAACAAGTTCTCAGCAGAGGATCCAACCATAATTGTAGAGTATTCAAAGGAATTGAAGCAGACCATCCTCAGCGGACAGGGCGAGCATCATATAAATATTCTCAAATGGCATCTTACCAATACTCATAAGATTGAAGTAGAGCTCTTTGCTCCAAAGATTCCTTACAGAGAAACAATCACCAAGGTTGCAAGAGCAGATTACAGACACAAGAAACAGTCAGGTGGTGCAGGTCAGTTCGGCGAGGTTCACCTCCTCATTGAGCCTTACGTTGAGGGCGCTCCTCAGGCTACCAAGTTCAAAGTTGACAACTTCGAGCTCATTCCTAACATCAAGGGCAAGGAAGAGTATCCACTTGAGTGGGGCGGCAAGCTGGAATATTACAACTGTATAGTTGGTGGTGCAATTGATGCACGTTTCATGCCAGCCATCCTAAAGGGTATAATGGACAAGATTACCGAGGGTCCTCTTACAGGTTCTTATGCACGTGACATAAAGGTTTACGTTTACGATGGTAAGATGCACCCGGTAGATTCAAACGAGCTTGCTTTCCGTCTCGCAGGAAGAAATGCTTTCAAAGAGGCCTTCAAGAAAGCCGCTCCTAAGATTATGGAGCCTATTTACAATGTAGAAATCATGGTTCCTGGTGACT
>JAZRWT010000003.1:0-4427 GCA_045599845.1 Candidatus Egerieisoma sp.
GGATATAATCCATTCGTACAAGGCCGTTGCAACCCATATAAGTGTATATCCGCTTGGAAAGTTCCTTAACGGCAGTGGTGATTTTCTGATTTACCGGTGCCGGACATATTTCATTGCTAAGGCCGTGATATTTGGCCTGGTAATCGAACCATCCGCGGGTTGTGGTTATTTCAGTAACAGGGAGGGTGCAAACATTGCCGTCCTTCTTGTAAACCCCAACTGTAAGTTCACGTCCGCTTATACATTCCTCAACAAGAAGAGCAGGGCATTCATCAAATGCTTTGTTTATTGCTGGAACCAGTTCCTCTTCCTTATCCACTTTTGAGATACCGAAACTGCTGCCTCCTATTGTAGGTTTCACGAACAAAGGCAGGCCAAGCTCGGAAACTATTTCCTTTACATCGTATGTGTGCTCACGGCGCAGATAAAGGTCACGGGCAAGATTCACTCCGGCAAAGTCCAGGAAACGTTTGCAGGACTGCTTGTCAAAGGACACGGCGCAAACATATGAAGAGGAAGTGTTGAACGGTACGCCCATCATTTCAAGATAGCCCTGAAGCTGGCCTGTTTCACCGGGCTCGCCGTGAATCATTATGAGTGCATAATCGAATTTAACTCCGCCGGCTGAGAAATTGCTCTTGTCGAGCTCAACGCCAGGTGGATTAACGATTTTGGAGCGAGTATTCCTTGATGAATTTTTGGAGTCCTCGGTTTCTGAGGATGAAACTGATAAGGAATCATTTCCCCCTTCAAGCATTTCATCAAGAACGGACTCATCAATCAGCTTCCATGATGAGCCTCTGAGGAAAACCAGATAAACATCAAACAATGTGCGGTCCAGTGCTGCAGCCACGTTCTTGCCGCTGGCAAGAGACACCTTCCACTCGCTTGAATCGCCGCCTACTATAACAGCTATGTTCTTCATATTCCTCACTTAAGTTTTGCAAGCATTTAAATTGTTTTCCGCACTTTCTTGTGTTTTACCTCCGCTGCCTTGCAGCTGCCACACTGGGGCATGCCGCTTTCACTTCGTTCCAGCGGGTGTTTACGCGGTTTAGAGATCCATGAACAGGTCGTCCGTTGACTGCTGTTTCATATCATCGTCCCCGCCGCTGCAGTTCAGGTTGATGTCAAAGCCCTGAGGTGCCGGGAAAACATCGTTCCTGGTAACTCCAAGTGTTCCGTTCTCGAACACTTTCTTCATGAATATGCCCCAGATTGGAAGTGCCATGTTGGAACCGCCTCCAAGTGCGAGACTGGTGAAGTGCACCTGCCTGTCTTCAGCGCCAACCCATACTCCGGCCGTAAGATGAGGGGTGTAACCAATGAACCAACCATCGCTCTGGTCATTGGTTGTTCCTGTTTTTCCGGCAACTGCGCCCTGAGGAACATATAATGCCCTTATCCTGTATGCCGTACCTGAATTCACCACGCCCTCCATTAGATTCACCATAAGGAATGCGGCTTTCTCGCTAATAGCCTCGCGTTTTTTAGGAGTGAACGTAGCGAGCACATTACCGTTCTTGTCCTCTATCCTCAGAACGGCAAGCGGCTCCACGTAAACACCCTTGCTCGGGAAAGTATTGAAAGCACTCACCATTTCATAAACCGGAACGTCCGCAGAACCAACACACAGGGAAGGAACAGGATCGAGCCAGGTTTTCACGCCCATGTTGTGCGCCATGTTAACCAGGGCCTGAGGTCCGAACTGTTTCATCAGATAGGCCGATATGTTGTTCGAACTCTTTGTGAGTCCCCATTTGAGTGTTACTGTTTTTCCTATCCACTCAGGTTTGTCAGTGCTCTTAGGAGTCCACACATCCTCTCCTGTTATGAAGGATTGAGGAATGTTAACCACCTGGTCACAAGGCGTGAATCCTTCCTGCATTGCCAGCGAGTACAGGAATGGCTTGAATGTTGAGCCCACCTGTCTCTTTCCCTGCCTTACATGGTCATATTTGAAATATCTGTAATTGCCGCTGCCAACGTATGCCTTTATGTATCCCGTTTCAGGTTCGAGTGCCAGAAGACCGGCGCGAAGGAAGGATTTATAGTAACGTATGGAATCATCGGGAGTCATTACAGTATCTATGCAGGACTGCTTGTTCCAAGCAAACACACGCATAGGAACAGGGGTGGAAAAGACTTTGCGTATATTGGCCGCGTCAAGGATTTTCGAATCACCACTGTACTCTGCTGCTGACTTCATTGCCCTGTATCTGTCAGACCAGCGGCGGGCCTGCCTCATTATCTGATCAATGATTTCATCTGAAACTTCGTTGTCAAAAGGAGGTTTCCTCTTCCATTTGAGTTCTCTGTCCAAAGCCGGCTGCAATGATTTGGAAAGATGTTCTGTAACGGCTTCCTGAGCATACTGCTGCATTTTTGCATTTATTGGCGTATATATTTTCAGTCCTGAGGTATCAAGATTGTATTTTGTGCCGTCTGGCTTGAGATTCTTGTTGAGCCAGCCGTAAAGAGGGTCCGTTTCCCACAGCAATGAATCGGCGGAATAATCCTGAAGATTGCTGTAATTGCTGCGTTTTGGCTTTGAGGCGCTCATAGTCCTCTTTATCATATCCCTGAAATGTGGAGCAAGACCGGAATTGTGGTCCATAGGGCAGTAATTCAAAGTAATTGGAAGCTTGACTATTGAATCATATTGGGCGTTGTCAAGATAACCGTACTTTTTCATCTGCCTCAGAACATGGTTGCGTCTTCCCAACGAGAGCTCAGGATTTTTCACCGGATTGTACCTCGTTGGCATATTCACCATACCCACAAGCAAGGCGCTTTCCTCAATGTTCAAGTCCATTGGTACCTTACCGAAGAAAGTTTCGCTGGCAGCCTTTATCCCGAAGGCACGGCTTCCAAAAAACACTGCATCGAGATACATGCTCAGGATTTCTTCCTTGGTATAGTTTTTCTCAAGTTTCACAGCCGTTATCCATTCCTTGAATTTACTTCCCACGAGAACGAAATATTTGGCACCGGGGAATCTGTGTGTTACTGTATCCCTTGGAAACAATGTTTTGGCCAGCTGCTGGGTTATTGTACTTCCGCCGCCACCGCCTGCCCTGTTGCCCATAAGCAAGGATTTCACGGTCACGCGCACAAGGCTTTTTCCGTCTATGCCGCTGTGGCTGTAGAAACGGGCGTCCTCGGTTGCAACGAGGGCATCGCACAGATATGGTGAGAGTTCATCATACGTGGTATTTGAACGATTCTCAATATGAAAGGTGTTGAGTACCGTTCCATCGTCTGCAATGATCTCGGTAGCAAGCTTGCTTTTAGGATCCTCCAACTCCTCGAAAGATGGTGTTTTTCCAAAGACTGCCACAAAAAATACGGCTATAAATATTAAGGCAATAGGTGCAAAAACTATTGCCCAAATACACTTAACTATTGATTTTCTGTTAGTTAGCTTCATTTCAAATTATTATGCAAAATTGCGTAGTATATTGATTATTCTTTAAATTCAAGTAAATTTGCACAAAAATACTAAATAAGGAAGTTGTTTTGAAATGATTGGTTCATATTTTTGTGGATATTGAAGGTATGAGTGAAAATTTAGTAATTGTAGAGTCTCCTGCCAAGGCAAAGACCATAGAGAAATTCCTCGGAAAAGGATATACTGTAAAATCAAGCTTCGGACATATAAGGGATCTTTCAAAGAAGAAACTTGGAATAGACATTGAGAACGGTTTCGAGCCGGACTATGAGATTTCATCTGACAAGAAAAAGCTGGTGAGTGAACTAAAGGCTCTGGCAAAGGAAGCCAACACGGTCTGGCTGGCCTCCGATGAAGACCGCGAGGGAGAGGCAATCTCCTGGCATCTGTTCCAGACCCTTGACCTTGATGCTAACAACACAAGGAGGATAGCTTTTCATGAGATAACCAAGCATGCCATTCTGGAAGCAATTGAGAATCCGCGGGATATAGACATGAATCTTGTGAATGCCCAGCAGGCCAGAAGAGTTCTGGACAGGCTGGTTGGATTTGAGCTATCGCCAGTGCTGTGGAAAAAGGTAGCACCAAAGCTTTCTGCAGGCCGTGTGCAGTCCGTTGCCCTCAAACTTATTGTGGAAAGGGAAAGGGAAATTCTGGATTTCAAGTCGGAGCCATATTTCAAGGCCAGCGGAGTGTTCCATCCGGTAAAGGAAAAGGCTTCTGTTAAAATAAACGCCGGTTCAGACACCAGATTCCCCAATGAGGACTCCGCCGTTTCATTCCTTGAAAAATGCAGGAACGCAACATTCACACTTGAAGACAGCCAGACAAAGGAAATGGAAAAATCTCCGGCTCCTCCTTTCACCACCTCGCTGCTTCAGCAGGAAGCCTCAAGGAAACTTGGCTTTTCGGTATCCCAGACCATGATGATAGCCCAGAAACTTTATGAGAACGGACTTATCACCTATATGAGAAC
>JAZRWT010000004.1:0-4427 GCA_045599845.1 Candidatus Egerieisoma sp.
GCATAGTGAACAATATCGTCTTCCTTAATCCTCTGTTCCAGTAATTTGACCGCAAGCATCTGCGAGTATTCAGGAACGAATTTATCGTGCATTTCTGAAATCCGCTTTCTCACGCCTTCCCATTTGCAGTAGAAAGCTACTTTTGAATCGTTGTTAAGCAATGCGCTGCCTTGCTCTGAAACAGGTGTTTCATTGTCCGCCAGACTGCGGTTCAAATCTGAAAGAAAATCACCTGGCGTCCCTTCTATCAGCAGTGAAGTATGTGTTGATATATCGTGAAGGACACCATCTTCAGAGATTACAATGTGAAAGGCAGCGGAGCATTCCTTGCGCAGGAACTGCCTCAACCTCTTGCTTATGGTGTTCCCACCGAGATATATGACGCATTCCGGCTTCATGTCCTCAGGTATATCCTTAAGAACATATAGCATCTGGTCGGTGAAATAATTGAAGGAAATTTCTGCCGATGCAGGTTCCGCCAGCACGGTGATTTTGTGCGAAATCTTTTCCAGCAAGTCATCCGCAACTGCAAATTGAGGCAATTGCCCGATCACAACCATTGTCCTGCTATAGGACAGAATCCTTCTGATAATCATCTCCTTGGCCAAATCCCAGCTCCATTGCATCCTGTGAATGGCCCTTTCATCAGGAAGGTTCTCAGTATTGAATTCAAACAATGGCTCGCTCACCGGCACATTTATATGCACGCTTGGGTGCGAAGGCCTGGCATTTTCCATCAATGCTTCATTAATGAGCCTGTTGCATTCCCATCGCAGTGTATTATGCTTGTACTCAGGTTCTTGTGCTGACTCTGGTTCAGGCAGGTTGACGCTCATGGCTACGCTTGCACCCAGAGCTCCCTGCTGAGGCATAGTCTGTCCGTCGAGCTGACCTATCCAGGCGCCCGGCCTGTCTGCGGAAATTATTATAATTCCTACCTGGCGATAGTTAGCCTCTATTGCTGCCGGCGCAAGATTGAGCAGTGCGGATCCGCTGGTGACGCAAACCGCCACAGGCCTGCCTGCCTGCTGTCTCAAACCAAGGGCTACAAACCCTGCCGAGCGTTCATCGGTGGCAGGAATGCAGTTGATTTCAGGGCATTCGTTGAAATTATGGACCAATGGCGCGTTTCTGCTGCCAGGACAAACTACAACGTTTTCAACTCCGTGCTTGACCAGCAGGGCCGTAAGTATGTTTATGTTTTCTTTATTGCTGTACATTCAAATATTCAAGATTTTCTATTGTTCAGTTCGCTTAAGTTTCTCAAACATTTATTCACTGTCTGCATCTTGTTTTCGGTTTCTTCAAACTCGCTTCTGCAATCGCTCTCCGGCATTATGCCGCCACCGGCAAACAAGTTCGCGCTGGCAAGAATCAAGCGATTATTTTCCTGGTTTGTATCATCAAGTATGTTTCCTTGACCGGCATTGTTGAGATTCCTTTGTCCACGAACTGTGCAATCATTGGCCAAGTGATCATAATCATCAGTTCTAACGGTATGAAGTTCCGCACATCTCAAAGAGACGTAGAGTCTTGTTTCACCGTTTATACCTACCGGACCGGCAAAACCACTGTAATATTTCCGCTCATGTGATTCATTTTTTAGAATGAATTCCCTGGCTTCCTTCTGAGGCAGTCCGCAAACCGCAGGGGTGGGGTGGAGGGCCGTTACTATTTGCCCTACTGAGCTTTCAGGAGCTTTGAAATTGATATCGGTCTTCAAGTGCAGGAGATGTCCGGCCATTGAAGTGTATGGACCTTCTTTACGTATGTTTTTTGCAAACGGTTTCAAATTTTCAGTTATGAATTGTTCCACAACTTTCTGCTCGTTTCTGTTCTTGGTATCCCATATATCATCTTTGTTGACACGTCTTTCTGAATCAATGCTTCCAATATCCGAAGTCTGAAATCCGCAGGAATTTTTCAAAGAGCAGGTGTTTATAGTACCGGCTAGAGCAACCGTATGAAACTCACCGTTCTTGTATTCCAGCAGCGGCTCCGGCGTTGCAACAAGCCAGGTCCCGGATATATCGCAGTGATGTAGCATGACCATCAAATGTGGATACAGATTGCAGGCTTTCAGGAACAATTCCTTCAAATCAACGGCTTCTCCAATCTTAATGTCCTTGCTCCTTGAAAGAACAAGCTTGCGGAATTTTCCTTGACAAACTGCAGCGTGGAATACCGTAAACTCTTTTTGATGAGTTCCGAATTCTTCCGAATCAACGGAATCGTTCATACAATCCTCTTGTTCGCAATCCGTTATATGATTTTCACATTCAATGCAAATTCTTGAACAATTGTGCTCAGGCTTCCGATATCTTGAATTTATCTCTTCATGCCCCGCAGGAAAATTGCCTGCATTATCAGAATACGATTTTTCGAATAATGATTCTTCGAAGTCTGGTTTTTCTGATACTGATTCTTCGTACTCTGATTCTTTGAACTCGGAATAATTGGATGGCACATTGGAAGCCGAGAGTGGATCATTCTTTGGAACAGGATGGCAGGAGACTTTATCGGCAGGTATAAGAACTATGGCTGTGGAAGAAGAGACTGAAAAAGGTGCTATGAGAAATCCGCTTACTTCACCTGCCTCTGAAAAGTCATTCAGAACTCTTGCATCGCCTGAGGACCTGATTTCCATATATTTATCCTCATCTGGAAGCCTATAGTATGCAAAGCAGGAACTCATGCCTTTTTCTCCAGAATCAAATTCGTAACGGAAATCACACTCACCAGTTCACCCTTGTCATCTCTCACCTCCACCTGCCATATATGAGTTTTTTTACCGCGATGGATAATCTTCCCAAGGGCTGTCACCCGCCCGCCTTCCTTTACCGTATGTACGTGGTTGCAGTTCACATTTGTGCCGCAAGGCATGCTGTCTGGACAAAGTATTGAAGAACCGAGTCCGGCAAGAGCCTCTGCCAGAGCTATTGTTGCTCCACCGCTGAGCATCCCGAATGGTTGAGTATGACGTTTGTCCACAAGCATTCTGGCCATTAAGGTGTCCGGGGCAGGAGTTGAAACGAATTCCATTCCCAGAGTGTTGTGCAAGCCTGTATTTGAAGAATTGAGTAACTCAATGCCTTTATCAATATTCATAACTCAAGTTTCGCAAGCATTTAATTTATTCCTTTTCAAGGTCAATGACTCGTTTGACGCAACGCAAATTTAGCAAAAATACGATGGAAAGGCAAAGATTACTTGATTTGGCAGAGCCATCATATATGAGTTACAAGACTTGTTGGGAGAAGGTTTCCTCTATTTTCTGTATTCATAACTCAGGTACAAAACTTATTATTTAGAACAGAAACCAGTTGCTGCCTCAGAGCATGGCAGGTGCGGAAGGTTTGCTCATTTGCATCAAACCTTCCGCACTCTTGTTTTGTAAACAATTGATTATCAGATATATCAATTTAGCTACTGCGGAAGGTTTACACACATTTGGGAAACCTTCCGCATTTTAAATTGCATAAGGATGGTGAATGCAGCAAAGTGCGTTCATTTGGATTCTGATTCAAGTTATCACTTGCGTGATAATTCGCTTGTCTCACAAAGCGCATTCAGAATAAACTACTAGTTACGTATCATGCTTGAAACCCTGTGAGTTTTTTGCGGCAAGGAGATTATATGAAGGAGCAGCCAGGGCGGTAAATCTATGGCGATTCAGAATGAGATTTGCACATGAGTCTGCGAACATGAAAAACACCTGTCCATACAAGTCCGTCAAGAATGCGCTGTGACAGCGGTCACATGGACAGGTCTCACCCAAATGTGCATACCTGTCCATCAAGGCCTCGCAGGAATGCACTCTGGCAATGTTCGCATGGACAGGTCTTTTTCGGTTTGTGAAATCTGGTATTAGTTTCTTCGCCTCATGAAACAAATGGTAGAAAGTACTTGTATTGAAGTAGAACAAGCTAAAATGTTTTGTTCTTGCCATAACTGCTTTCATCATTAATGTTTTCAGAGCAATGAGCGCCAGGTCATCGCAAGCTGACCCCTCATTTCGGCTGGTCTGCTTTCACGCAAACGGCAACAAATGCATCCAGGCTGAGATTGCTGCAAGCAGCTTTGGCAAACATATAGAAGGATAATGATTCGGTGAATAATGCAATTTACTGAAGAATGGGATTTGCCATGCTGTAGCATGCCACATCCCTTGCTCCTCGCCGGAGGGGCCCTTGCAAGATGTCACAACGAAGCACCAATGAACTACGCGGCTGCCGTCACTTGGACAAAAAGTAGAATGATTTGCTTTTGGTTGTGATGTGTGTACAAAAAGAAGGATGAAAGGGCAAAAGTCAAGCACATGTGAGCTCGCATGCTTTGACATTGACAAAATCAGCCTCGCTCTGCGAGGCTGATTCATTGATGTTTTGTTGTTTATCTTGCGGAAAGAAGGGGATTCGAACCCCTGA
>JAZRWT010000005.1:0-5942 GCA_045599845.1 Candidatus Egerieisoma sp.
GGTACTGCACAAATTCAAGAAGTCCTTTCTGAGAATAGAACAGCTCATGCCTGCCACTTGAGATTTTTGCACCGCTTTGTTCTGAAGCTGCACTTTCAGCATTTACACTTGCACCCTCATCATCTTCTTCATCATCAGAGCCGTCCTTTGTACGTAAATCTGTAATGGAAAGTTGCACGCCCTTGTTCAGAAAAGCCAGCTCCCTCAGACGTGATGCAAGTGTATTGTAATCATATACTGTTGATTGCACAAAAATTCCGGAATCAGGCTTGAAAGTGATAATTGTTCCTGTATCCGAAGCCTGGCCTACAACTTTCACAGGATACAACGGAACTCCCTTGGAGTATTCCTGAACGAACACTTTTCCTTCCCTGTGAATTTCCGCTTTCAGATGCACTGACAAAGCATTCACACAGGAAACTCCCACTCCATGCAAACCTCCGGACACCTTGTAACTGTCCTTGCTGAATTTACCTCCTGCATGCAATACGGTAAGAACCACCTCAAGAGCACTCCTGCCCTCTTTCTCATGAATTCCAGTAGGAATACCACGCCCGTTGTCCTTTACAGTTATTGAATTGTCCGGATTGATGTATACTTCTATTTCAGAACAATATCCGGCCAGAGCCTCATCTATTGAGTTATCTACAACCTCATATACCAAATGATGCAGACCCCTTGCCCCTATGTCTCCAATATACATTGACGGTCTCTTTCTCACAGCTTCCAGCCCTTCCAGGACTTGGATGCTATCCGCGCCATAACCATTCTGATTGTTTACCAATGTTTTTTCTTCTTCACCCATATTGAAATCCTTCTTTGTTTCCATATCTGCTGATTTGCAGAAGCATTACTAAAAAAATGCGCACAAATCGTGCAAATTTAGCAAAAATCCATTTTTTATACAACAATCGCGATTGCAAATTTTGAGTCGTTTGGTTACCTTTGCCATATTGGGAACGCAATGGAAAAGAGTTTGTCAAATGGGAGAGAATCACATAATACGCATAAAAGACGCAGACATCTGCAATGGCAGCGGAACAATACTCCGCAATGTACAGCTCAGCCTTGACAAGGGTGAATTCATTTATCTTGTAGGCAAAGTAGGCAGCGGGAAAAGTTCCCTGATAAGAACACTTATCTGCGAATTTCCTTTCGAGAACGGCGAAATTGAAATATGTGGCTATGATCTCAGAAACATAAGGAAAAAGGACATCCCTTATTTGAGGAGGCAGATTGGCGTAGTCTTTCAGGATTTCCAGCTTCTTATGGACAGAACGGTAAAAGAGAACCTGCTTTTTGTTCTAGGAGCCACAGGATGGAAAGAAAAGAAACTCATGTTGGACAGAGTGAACGAAGTCCTTGCAATGGTTGGAATGGAAGACAAGTCCGGGAACATGCCGCATCAGCTGTCAGGAGGTGAAAAGCAGAGAGTTGTCATTGCCAGGGCCCTGCTCAACAATCCTCCTGTGATTCTTGCAGACGAGCCTACAGGCAATCTTGATCCTGACACTTCAGACCAAATCATGCAGCTGCTTATGAAAATACACGAACAAAGGCATCCTGCAATTATCATGGTAACGCACAATATGGAAATAACAAACCGTTATCCACAGCAAATGTACTTATGTGAAGACGGTTGTTTGAAGGCGGTGGAAAATCCTCATTCAATAGAGCTTGACGATTCCATTCTTGAAGAAATTTTCTAAACCATGACCAATTCAAAGCAGAACATACAGGAAATATTCAGTTGGTTCAAGACAAACATGCAGGATGCAAAGAGCGAACTGAATTTCAACAGCCCTTACCAGCTTATTGTTGCCGTTATATTGTCAGCACAATGCACTGACAAAAGGGTGAACATGGTAACCCCCGCCTTATTCAAGGCTTTTCCTGATGCGATGTCATTGTCAAGAGCCGGTTTCGAACAGGTTTATGAACTCATCAAATCCGTTTCTTTCCCGAACAACAAGGCCAGGCACCTGATAGGAATGGCACAGAAGCTTTGCAGTGAGTTCAATGGAGAAATGCCATCGGCAATGGAAGATTTGGAAAAATTACCTGGAGTAGGAAGGAAAACGGCCAATGTAGTTGCATCCATCATCTTCAGGGCCCCGGTCATTGCCGTTGACACTCATGTGTTCAGGGTATCGCACAGATTAGGCTTGAGTGAAGGCAGAAATCCACTGGAAGTTGAGAATGATCTCAACAGTATAATCCCGGAAGAAGACCGGGCCAACGCACATCATTGGCTCATTCTTCACGGCAGATATGTTTGCAAGGCAATGAAGCCGGACTGCAGTGCATGCGGAATCAAATCATGGTGCCCGGAAGTTCTTAACCGCCATGCAGAACATTGACCCGAACTACGCCATAAAGGACTTCTGCACTTATCTGCGCTTGGAAAGGTCCCTTTCTCCGAACACCATAAGCGCATACAGAACCGACCTCAACGATTTCTTCTCATTCATGAGCAACAAGCTCAGCAAAGAAAATCATGAAACGCTGCCCAATTACGGCAAGGATGAATCCGGAAACAAACTGCCGTGTGAAGAACATTCAAACACACAAGGGGGAAATTTTCCCGTAGAAATCAAGCCGGAGGACATCAGGGGATTCATAGAAGAAAGAGCAGAATCCAAAATTTCAAAAAGGACCCAGGCTCGCCAGTTGAGTGCTATCAGGATGTTTTTCAAATGGCTGGAACTCAACGACAATCCATGTGACAAAGTGGATTCGCCCAAAATAGGCCGTCAACTTCCCCAAGTGCTTTCTGTGGAGGAAATAGAAAGGATACTTGCAGGATTGGACCTCAGCTCCGAATTCGGACAAAGGAACCGCACAATAATCGAACTCCTGTATTCCTGCGGCCTGCGCGTAAGCGAACTTGTGAACCTGCGTCTTGGCGATCTCTTCCTTCAGGAAGGCTTCATACGCGTAATAGGCAAAGGAAACAAACAGCGTCTTGTGCCAATAGGAGAAGCAGCCATAAATGCCATAAACAATTATCTTCCACAGCGATGGGAAACTATCTGCTCCGCGCGCAATTCCACTTCCCGGACAAATACTTCATGCGGCAGTAATGGCGTCCTCTCAAGTCATGGCACTTCCAGCGGGAGCCTGCGGAACAAAGCCAAACACGGCGTTGATGAAGACATACTGATTCTCGGACGAAGGGGCAAGGCACTCACAAGAGTCATGGTATTTCTCATAATAAAGGAAGCTGCTGAAAAAGCGGGAATAACGAAAGAGATATCCCCTCACACTTTCCGCCACTCGTTTGCAACACACCTCATAGAAAACGGCGCGGATTTACGCGCCGTTCAGGAAATGCTGCGACACAGCAGCATACTGACCACCGAAATTTACACCCACGTAAGCACAGCCCAGTGGCACAGGAACATTCTTGACCATCACCCGCTGAAATGAGAGGAAGCCGACCAAAATCACTTTTTGGTCGGCCCCAATTTTATTTACCACGCCAGAGCACTGGCTCCAAGGATTGCTGCATCGCTCTCCGGGAGGGTTGAATGAACCAGCCTTACCTTGTTCTTCCAAAGGAACACAACATTGCTGTTCATTGCATCAAGGATAGGCTGCTCAATATATTTCCAAGCCCTTGCAAGACCTCCGAACAGTACTATGGCCTCAGGAGCACTGAAAGGTATGAAATTGGCAAAGGCCTCACCAAGAATCTTTCCTGTATATTCAAAGACCTTTACGGCAAGCTTGTCACCATTCTCGGCAGCAACAAAAATATCCTTTGAAGTTATTTCTGAAAGATTCCTCAACTGCGATGGTTCATCACTCATTTCCAGCCATTCCCTTGCTGTACGAGCGATTCCTATAGCAGATGCGTATGCCTCAAGACAACCGCACTGCCCGCAACCGCACTGCCTTCCACCGCTTCTGACAATCTTTGTATGACCAAGTTCACCGGCAAAGCCATCGTGACCGTAAACCAGCGAACCGTTTACAACAATACCGCTTCCTACACCGGTGCCAAGAGTTATCATAATGAAATCTTTCATACCGCGCGCAGCACCATAGGTCATTTCGCCTATTGCTGCAGCATTGGCGTCGTTGGTTATAACAACAGGAATATTTATACGTTTTGTGATATCAGCTGCAATAGGAACCGTTATTCCCTTTGCCCAGGCAAGATTCACTGCATCCTCGATTGTTCCAGTGTAATAGTTTGCATCGGGAGCACCCATTCCAATGCCCTTGATCTGCTCAGGAACCAGTCCCGCATCAGATATCAATGAGTTGATTGCACTGCATACCGCATCTTCAAAAAGGCCGGCCTCGCCTGTACCGAACTTCGAGCTTATCACGCACTGCTTTACAATCTCGCCTCTTCTGTTTACTATTCCAATCTTTGTGGTCTGACCACCAACGTCAATACCCACTACGTACTCTTTTTCTTTTATCTCTTCCATAATTCAATGTACTATCGCAAGTGAAAAATCAGTCAACTTTAATATCCTTGTTAACGTTCTTTGAGCCTGCCACTGCGTACCAGAGCAGGTATGCAAGCATAGCAATTACAAGGTAATAGCTTCCCTGGTATGATGTCCAGTCTGCAATCTGTGCCTGAAGCAGAGGCATGACGCCGCCACCGCAGACCATCATCATGAAAATACCTGAAGCGGCTGCTGTGTATTTGCCGAGGCCCTCTACTGCAAGATTGAAAATTCCGCCCCACATGACTGATGTACAAAGACCGCAGAGGGTGAGGAACATTACGCAGATTGGAACGTTCACCATTCCGAATGAAATGTTAGACTGGAATACAGGCATTGAAACTTTCTGGCTTGCAGGGAGGAAAATTGCAAGAAGCAGGAATACTATAGCTATGATTGAAGCTGTGCTCAACATTGCCTTGCTGCTCACTTTGGAAGCAATTACACCGCCAACGAGCCTTCCTATAAGCATGCAGAACCAGTATGTTCCTGCTATGCTGCCTGCGATTGTTGCATCCATTGCAAGGCTGTTGGTCATGAACAGATTGCCTATGTTAGGAATGCCTACCTCTATGCCAACATAGAAGAAGATTGCAACTGCGCCGAATACGAAATGACGGAAACTCCATGCGCTGTGTTTGTCGTTAACATCCTTCTTTTCATCCTTTACAATGAAAGGCTCAGGAATGTTCATTGAAACAAGGACAATGAATGCAAGAGCGAAAATACCCATAGCAATGAACATTGCCGGTGTAGCTGAAGAAATCTGAGCATTTGCTATATCGCCAATGAGATAACCGCCCAGGACAGGAACTATGGTAGCGCCAACCGAGTTGCAGCATCCACCGAACTGAATAAGCTGATTACCTTTGTTTCCACCGCCTCCCAGTGTGTTGAGCATAGGATTTACAACGGTATTGAGCATACACATTGAAAAACCTGATACGAGAGCTCCTATAAGATATACAGCAAAAATCATTGATGTATTCTCAGGATTTGTGTTACCTATTACACCTGAGCAATAGGTGATGGCCACTCCAACGAATCCTACTGCAATCGCAGCAAGAGCAGTTTTCTTGTAACCGATTTTTGTAAGAAGCATTCCGGCAGGAATACCCATAAAAGCATAGGCAATGAAGTTGGCGAAATTACCCAACTGTGAAACCAGATTGCTGGCATGGAACTGAGCCTTGATAATGATACCCATTGGGTTCTGAAGACCTGTCACGAATGAAATCATGAAGAACAGGCAGAACATCATTGCTATTGGCAATGCATAATTTTTTTTGTTTTCCATATAATTATATTAGTTGATAGGTATAGGCGCTTAGTGCACACTATTGATTTAACTGATTATAAGCGAGTTGGTTGATATTTGACCATTCTACGAAGGAGCACATCGAAGATTGTGTCCATCTGGTTACGTCTGTTATACCTGAAATGGTACTCGTCAAGATAGCCCTGCATCCTCTCTTT
>JAZRWT010000006.1:0-6011 GCA_045599845.1 Candidatus Egerieisoma sp.
ATTGTCTGTGCAACGGAAGACATGGTATGTCTGTCAAAAAACGGGGAGATGGAACGCAGCGCCAATCTGCGTGAAACTGTAATCTCCAAACATGAACTTGATTCAATGAAAAAAGAAATAGCCGCTTCCTGCAAGAAAGAAGGGAGAATGGTATATTCAACAATCCCGCAGATATACAATGTGGATGACTGGATGGGGATTCCGGAAGCTGAGGTTGAGGGCACACCGGGCAGACACATATCAGCTTCGTACAAACTGATAGAGGGCAAGAGCAGTTTTGCCACATCCTGCGAAAATGTAATGAAAATTCTGGGCATTGAGATAAAAGGATACATAGTATCTCCTATCGCAAGTGCCTGGTCAACCCTCACTTACGATGAGAAGGAACTTGGCGTGGCCCTGGTTGACATAGGAAGTGCGAAGACTTCCATAGTTGTAATAAAAGAAAACATAGTAAGATATGTGGCTGTAATAAGTTTCGGCGGCAACAGTATCACTGAGGATTTGATGAAGGAATGCAATGTTGTAAGGGAGGTGGCGGAGGAAATAAAATGCCACCACAGTTCCTGCATTCCTGCGCTTGCTGAGCACGATAGAATGTTTGTAATACCATCGGGGTCAGGAAAAGAAAAAAGAAAATATTCCTTTGACTTCATCTCGGAAGTCATAAATGCAAGGACAAGTGAGATTCTGGAAGCCGTTCTGTGGCATATAGAGCAATCCGGCTTCAAGGATGAACTTGGAATGGGACTGGTGATTACCGGCGGCTCCTCAAACATAATGCATATTGACAAACTCGCCGAGCAGATTACCAAGCTTGATACCAGGATTTCAGATGCATCAAGCTATATATTGAATGATACCGACCTTGATATAACAGATCCTTCATTCTCAGCCGGCATTGGTGCCATTCATTATTGTCTCAATGAACTGGATTCATCTGAATACATATCGGATTTTTCAAAGAACAGATATACCAGTAACGCCAGGAAGGAAGAAAACCTTTTCTCAGACGTAGACAATTCCAGGAACGTCAAGAATAAGATTGAGACCCAGAACGATGCAGACAGGGAAGGTTTGGAGAAAGAAATGAAAAAGAAACAGGAGATTGAGCGCAGGAAGAAAGAGAAAGAAGAGGAACAGGCCAGGAAGGAAGCCGAAAAAGCAAGGATTGAAGAGGAAAAGAAAAAGCAAAAGGAGGAAAAGAGGAAAGCAAAGGAAGAAAAGAAGAAAGAAAAGGAAGCCAGACCTGGTATTTTTGAAAAGCTCAAGAAGTCCATTATGAATACCGAAATTTTCACAGACGACAACGAGGCATAAGGCACTTTATCACTAAAAAACACCGGACATTATGAACAACATGGATTTTGAGGAAAATTTGTTGGTTCCTAAAGATTGGGATTACAACAGCCACAATAAAATAAAAGTTATTGGAGTTGGCGGAGCAGGATGCAATGTAGTTACTCACGCATACCACCAATGCGTGAACAAGAAAGTTGATTTCGTGCTTTTCAACACAGATGAACAGTCACTGGCCATAAGCGATGTCCCACAGAAGATAAGGCTTGGCCACAAAGGCATAGGCGCAGGCTGTGATCCTGCAAAAGCCCGTGAAGCTGCAATTGAAACTCAGGAAGCCATAAAAGCAACATTCAATGACGATAGCGAACTTGTATTCATTGCGGCCGGAATGGGCGGAGGAACAGGAACAGGAGCATCGCCATACATTGCCAAAATGGCCAAGGAAGCAGGCAAGGTGATTGTAGGAGTCCTTACTTTCCCCGCAAGGGATGAAGGCAGGTCTGCATTGAGGAAGGCTGTTCACGGCATAGAGGAAATGAAGAAATACCTCAACAGCCTGCTCATAATAGACAATCAGAAAATTTACGAGATTTATGGAGGTGAGATCTTTGTTGAAGCCTTCCATAAGGCCGATGAAGTCATGGTTTCTGCAGTCAAGAGCATAATTGACATAATTGACACAAAAGGCCAGATAAATGTTGACCTTGCCGATGTGAGGATGGTAATGGAGAACAAGGGCATGGCCATTATGGGTATTGGTGAAGCTGAAGGCGAAGACAGGGCTGTAAGGGCGGTTGAAGCCGCATTCGAGTCACCTTTGCTTAACGACAGTGATTTGAAAACTGCCAAAGGCGCCATTGTCAACATTACAAGCAGCCGGTCTGAAGGCATGACCATGCAGGAACTCTCACAGATTGTAGATTATGTGAATTCAAACACAGGAAATCCTGAAAAGTTCAAGAGAGGTGTTGTAATAGACGAGGAACTTGGAGGAAAGATAAGGATTACGGTAGTGGCCACCGGTTTCAAGCTCACGAATCTGCCAACCTATGAAAGCTTTGGCGATGAAGAGGACGGCAATGTAATTCTGAGCCGCAACGGCATAATTGAGTCAGACAATTACGATACCAGACCTTCTGAGAACAGGGATTCCGGAATGGGACAGGGTGATCTTGCTGAATATGACCCTTCAATGTTCTACAAAGAGAACGGCAAGCCAGTGCTGGTGCTTGAACCGGGAGAAGACAGGACAACATTTGAAAAAGAAAGCGCATACAAGCGCAGAACAAGAACAAAACAAAGAAGCAAATAATATGGACCAGAAGAAAAGAAGAGTAAGATTCGCACCGTCTCCTACAGGCCCGCTGCATATGGGCGGAGTAAGGACAGCATTGTACAACTATCTGTTCGCAAAACAGGCCGGCGGCGATTTCATATTGAGAATAGAGGACACAGACTCCAACAGATTCGTTCCAGGAGCCGAGAAATATATTATTGAATCACTCAAATGGTGCGGAATATATCCAGACGAAGGAGTTGATGCTGAGGGTAATATAGTATCCGTTCCTTCACAGAGGCATCCACATGCACCATACAGGCAGTCAGAACGCAAGCCAATATACAGGAAATATGCGCAGCAGCTCATTGACGCCGGATGGGCGTATTATGCATTCGATTCAGCGGAAGAGCTTGACGCAAAGAGGAAGGAAGCAGAAGCAAACAAGCAGACTTTCAGTTACAACCATGCAAGCAGGAATTCGTTGAAGAACTCGCTCACGCTCCCTGAGGATGAAGTGAAGAGACTTATTGAAACCACGGACAACTGGACAATCAGGTTCAAGAACCCTGAGAACCGCACGGTTGAAATGGACGATATGATCCGCGGCCACATTTCAATGAACACCAACACCCTGGATGACAAAGTGCTCTGGAAAGCGGCTGACCAGCTCCCTACCTACCACCTTGCCAACATTGTTGATGACCACCTGATGGAAATCACCCACGTGATACGCGGTGAGGAATGGCTGCCTTCCCTCCCACTCCACTACCTGCTTTATGAAGCATTCGGATGGACAGACACCCAACCCCGTTTCGCCCACCTCTCCCTCCTTCTCAAACCGGACGGGAAAGGCAAACTCAGCAAGAGAGACGGTGACCGCCTTGGCTTCCCTGTTTTTCCACTGCGATGGGTCAACGCACAGGGAGAAGTTTCCCGCGGCTACCGCGAGGACGGCTACTATCCTCAGGCTTTCATAAACATGCTTGCCCTCCTTGGATGGAACCCTGGCACCGAGCAGGAAATTTTCACACTTGAAGAACTCACCCGTCTGTTCTCCATGGAGAAGGTTGTGAAATCAGGAGCCCGCTTCAACCCCGAAAAGGCAAAATGGTTCAATCAGGAATACCTGCGCATGAGAAGCAACGAACAGCTTGCAGACGAATTTGAAGAACTTCTCAAATCTTTCACCTGCAACAGGGAAAGGAATCTCACCCATGCGGAACTCACCGAACTGAGCGGACTCATAAAGGAAAGAGCGCACTTCATAACAGATTTCCTCACAATATGCCCTTACATCTTCGCTGCCCCGCAGCAGTACGATGAAAAAGACACAAGGAAATTCTGGACAGATGAAGCAAAGGCCATAATGCCTCAGGTAATTGAGCGCATTGAATCAATAGACTGCAAATACACCGTGGATTGCCCTGAGCATCTTCCTGCAGCGGAATCCGTTCCACAGATAGAAGAAAGCCTCACATCGCTCATCACGGAAAACGGATGGAAGATGGGAGCCGTGATGAACGCCATGCGCCTGTTCTTCGTAGGTCAGGCCAAAGGACTTGGAATTGCAGACATAATCTACTACCTGGGCAAGAACGAAGCACTCAGACGAATCAACAAGGCTGTTGAAAGCCTGTAGACACTATAACCAAGCCATAATACGTTCTACGCATGATGCTGTGGACAGGTGTTGTTTGGGTTGAGGGGGCGCGTCATATAGATAAATCCTACATAATAAGGAAGCAGACGGTAAGGTCACCTTGCCTGTTCAAGCGCCTGATTCACTTTTGAAACAACTGTTTCGCTCCCAACGAATTCTCTCATCACTTGGGATACTGTTTCATACGCAGAATGCAAATCATCAGACGCTTTTGTATAAGCCATACAGATTATGCTGAATACCGGTTTGTCCGCCGGGAAGAAGCCAACATAGCTGGACTGGATTGCACGCAGCCCGCGAGAATCTACATATCTCCTGTTAGGCAACGCAATGAGAGATGTTCCTGACATTCCTGCAATCTGATACTTTGCCGCCGGAAAAAGTTTAGCGCTGGCATCTTTCAAAGACATTGCAATGGCATCGGCTTGCTCTTTTGTGCAAAGGCTGTACGTATAAGCAGGCCGGTCAGTCAGACTTAGCGCAATACCCTGGCCACCGCGCGAAATTGCCGTATAGAGTTCAAGCCAGCGCACGGCCGACGCCATAATGGTATTTCCGCATGCTATCCCTGAAAGAGAAGTGCTGCTCCAGTTTTTATCATCAGGGTTCAACATATGCAGTTTGGCCAGCCCCTCCAACTCAAAATTTTTAAAAGAAGGTTCGCTGTCAAGCAACGCTTTCAGAGTATCGCAGTATGCATGCGGTTCACATTTTTGCACCATAGTCCTCAACGCCTCCTTCGATTGTAAATCCATTCCATTGAGAGAAAGAGAAGGGTTGCATTTAACCGCTGCCAACGCTGTGGCCGGAGATATGACCAGACCTGGCTCATATCCGTAACCTATTGCAACATTATAATATTCACCTGTCTCGCTTCTTGAATATCTGATCATATTTACCATGGTTTGTACTGCGCCGTTGTCTGTTCTTACAAGCACCAGACAGGCACCACTTAAATTTTCATGTTTATCAAAACCTGCACGGAGCAGGGAATCAGCCACTGCCTGCAATTCCATATCAAGAGTCAGACTCACATCCCCTCCTTTCTCAGGCTCAACGGACTTCAAGGTTTTTTGTATCCTCCTCACTCTTCCAAAAGGAGATCTTACGAATTTTTTCTTAATAATGCGATAGCCGTCCCTGCCACTGAGGACATCGTTGAACGAGCCCTCTATGCCTACCTTCTGCTTCAATTCAGGATTGTTGCTGACATAGCCTATAGTTCTCAAAGCGAGCTGTCCATAAGGATGAAAACGTTTCTGTACAGTTTGCACAATAATTCCACCAACATCGGCCGGCATATTGAACAATGGCAGCTTGTTGAGGCTGTCCATGGTCCTCTTGCTTACATCCTTGCATATCTTGACATACTGACGCCTATTGTAACGGCTGCCAAGCAGATACATGTAATATTCCTCACATGTCTTGTCTGAAAGAATCTCGGCCAACCCGGCAGACAGTTCGGGCAGTGCCTTGGACCATAAAACGTCACTGCATACGGTAGCGTCCAGATAAACGCTATATGCCGTATCACTTTCAGCCAGAATATTACCATCGCGGTCCAAAATATTTCCGCGCCACCCCTGTGTTTCATAACCGAACACACTGTCGATACGTGTTCTCATATTTTCCGTGCTCTCGCAATATCTGCGGAAGCGCACGTTCAGGAATATTTCAATTCCCAGAACCACAATAACACATGCCGCAAGGCAAGCAATTATTATTTTTGTTCTCTTTTACATATCAAGCCCAGGCTCAAATACATATTCA
>JAZRWT010000007.1:0-11386 GCA_045599845.1 Candidatus Egerieisoma sp.
CATGAAAAACACCTGTCCATGCAAGTACACCAGTAATGCGCTGTGACAGCGGTCTCTTGGACAGGTCTCACCCGAAAGGGCTCACCTGTCCACCTGAGCCTTGCAGGAATGCACTCTGGCAAGCCTTGCATGGACAGGTCTTTTTCGGGTTGTGATGAACGGGACAAACTATTAGCTAAACCCAAAATCATCGTCCACACCTATTGGCTTTGAATGGCTTTTTGAGGCGGATTGGCGTGAAGGGTGAGCCGTCCTCTGCTGTCAGGCTAACTGAAAAAGAGGCTCCGGAAAATTTCCGAAGCCTCCCGTTATTTGAATAATTGGTCTTTCAATTATTTGACCTCTGAAGCAAGGCGTTTGTAAGAATTGTATCTGATCTTAGCAAACTCCTCGGTGAGAGCGAACAACTCGCCGGCCTGAGCAGGGAAAGTCTTGCTCAATGAAGCGTAACGAACCTCACCTGCGAGGAATGCCTGGAACTTGCTCCAGTCAGGCTCTCTGCTGTCAAGTGTGAAAGGATTCTTTCCTTCTGCCTCAAGAGCAGGATTGTAACGGAACAGATGCCAGTAACCGCACTCAACGGCTGCCTTCTCCTCCATCTGGCTCTTGCCCATACCAACCTTCAAACCGTGGTTGATACAAGGAGCGTAAGCAATGATGAGTGATGGACCGTTGTAAGCTTCAGCCTCGCGGATAGCGTTGATGAACTGAGCAGGGCTTGCACCTATTGCAACCTGTGCAACATATACGTAACCGTAGCTGATAGCCATCATGCCAAGGTCTTTCTTACGGATCTTCTTACCGCTGGTAGCGAATTTTGCAACCGCACCTGCAGGAGTTGACTTGGATGACTGTCCACCTGTATTTGAGTAAACCTCTGTATCAAGAACAAGAACGTTTACGTTGTCGCCCTGTGCAAGAACGTGGTCAAGTCCGCCGTAACCGATATCGTATGCCCAACCGTCACCGCCAATGATCCACTGGCTGCGAGCTGCAATGTAATCCTTCATCTGTGCAAGCTGCTTGCAAATGCTGCTCTCGCAGTTTTCGAACATAGGCTCGAGCTTGTCAGCTATCTCGCGTGTGATGTCGGCATTGTCTCTGTTCTCAAGCCACTGAGCAAAGAGTGCCTTCATTTCTGCAGGACACTTCTCGCAATCCATACCGTCTGCCATGAGGCGTGCAACAGTACTGCGGAGTCTCTCTGAACCGATTCTCAAACCGTAACCGTACTCTGCATTGTCCTCGAACAATGAGTTTGACCAAGCCGGACCTCTTCCGTTGGCATCCTTGCAATATGGTGATGATGGGAATGAACCGCTGTAGATTGATGAACAACCTGTTGCGTTGGCAACAACCATTCTGTCACCGAACAACTGTGTGATACCCTTGATGTATGGAGTCCCGCCGCAACCTGCGCAAGCGCCTGAAAACTCGAACAATGGCTGAGCGAACTGTGAGTTCTTAGGATTCTGTGCCTTAGGAAGGATATTGTCCTTGTAGCCTACCATTGAGTGGAGATACTCGAATACCGGCTGCTGAGCCGCCTGTGTTTCTGCCGGCTGCATTACAAGAGCCTTGTTCTTTGCAGGACATACCTGTGAGCAAGAACCGCAACCTGTACAGTCGAGTGGATCTATTGCCATAGCAAAGTAGTGCTCCTTCAACTGTGCAAGACCCTTTACAAGCTTGGTTGCTGCAGGAACCTTTGCTTTTTCCTCCTCTGTTACTACGAATGGACGGATACAAGCGTGAGGGCATACAAGCGCACACTGGTTGCACTGGATACAGTTCTCAGGAATCCACTCAGGAACGTGTGAGGAAACTCCACGTTTCTCGTATGCGGCTGTACCTGCTGGGATAACACCATCGGCCATGTTGGCGAATGCACTTACAGGGAGGTCATTTCCACACTGTGCGTTAACTGTGTAAGCAATCTGCCTTACCCAGTCAGGAGCCATTCTGCTGAATGAATCCGGCTGGAACTTGCAAGGGCTGATGTTCTTCCACTCGTAAGGAACCTCAACCTCAACGTACTCGGCGCCGCGGTCAACCGCTGCGTAGTTCATCTTCACAATGTTCTCGCCCTTCTTGCCGTAGCTCTTGTCAATTGCATGCTTCATTTCAGCAACTGCCTGCTCGTAAGGAATGATTCCTGTAATCTTGAAGAATGCAGACTGGAGAATGGTGTTGGTTCTGTTTCCAAGACCGATTTCCTCGGCAATCTTGGTAGCGTTGATGATATAGAATTTGAGGTGTTTGTTAACAATCTCGTATTTTACAAAATCAGGAATTCTCTTGAGAGTCTCCTCTGTATCCCAGAGGCTGTTGAGAAGGAATGTACCGTTCTTCTTCACACCGCGGAGAATGTCATATTTTGTAAGGTATGCAGCAACGTGGCATGCAACGAAATCGGCATTGGTTACAAGATATGGAGAAGAAATAGGCTCGTCACCGAAACGGAGGTGTGAGCAGGTGTAACCACCTGATTTCTTTGAATCATAGTCAAAGTATGCCTGGCAGTATTTGCTTGTGCTGCCGCCAATAATCTTGATGGTATTCTTGTTTGCACCTACTGTACCGTCTGAACCAAGACCGAAGAACTTGCACTCGTATGTACCGGCCTTTGCAAGTGAAAGCTCCTCACCCTGTGGGAGTGACTTGAAGGTAACGTCATCAACGATACCGATGGTGAAATCCCTCTTAGGCTCCTTTGCCTCAAGGTTAGCATAAACTGCGAGAACCTGAGCAGGTGTTGTATCCTTTGAAGAAAGACCGTAACGTCCGCCAATGACCTTGACCTTGAGACCAGCCTCTGCAATTGCAGCCTTTATGTCGAGATACAAAGGCTCGCCGAGTGAACCAGGCTCCTTTGTTCTGTCGAGAACAGCTATTCTCTTGACAGTCTTAGGAAGGACTCTGAGGAAGTATTTTGTTGAGAAAGGTCTGTAAAGTCTTACTACCAGAACGCCGGCTTTCTTGCCCTTCTTTGCAAGATGCTCTATGCACTCCTTGGCTGTTTCTGTAACGGAACCCATTGCAACGATGATATTCTCTGCATCAGGTGCTCCATAGTAGTCGAATGGGAGATAATGACGGCCTGTAAGCTCGCTGATTTCACCCATATAACGTGCTACGATATCAGGAACTGCCTCGTATGCCTGGTTGCAAGCCTCTCTTACCTGGAAGTAAACATCAGGATTCTGAGCTGTGCCCTTGGTTACAGGAGCGTTAGGATTGAGAGCTCTCTTGCGGAAAGCTGCAAGTGATTTGGTGCTTACCATTTCCTTGAGGTCCTCTGCGGAGATAGCCTCAATCTTCTGGATTTCGTGAGATGTTCTGAAACCGTCGAAGAAGTGAACGAAAGGAATGGAAGACTTGATAGCTGAAAGGTGAGCAACTGCCGCAAGGTCCATTGCTTCCTGAACAGAAGCTGATGCCAGCATTGCAAAACCTGTCTGGCGGACTGCCATAACGTCCTGATGGTCACCGAAAATTGAAAGTGCATGAGATGCAAGTGCGCGGGCAGAAACGTGGAAGACGCCTGGAAGCTGCTCACCGGCAATCTTATACATATTAGGAATCATAAGCAACAATCCCTGTGAAGCGGTGAATGTTGTTGTAAGTGCACCAGCCTGGAGTGAGCCATGTACCGCACCGGCAGCACCTGCCTCGCTCTGCATTTCCGCTACTCTTACTGTTTCACCAAAAATGTTTTTCTTGCCAAAAGCAGACCACTCATCCACCAGCTCAGCCATTGTTGATGACGGGGTGATAGGATAGATAGCGGCTACCTCACTGAACATGTAAGCTACATGCGCAGCGGCAAAGTTACCATCACAGGTAATGAACTGTTTCTCTTTAGCCATATCTTTTTTTAGTTAGTTAATTATTTGATTTTATATCTTTTTTACAACGATAGTTCTTTTTACTGCACGCCTTTGACCTGAGCCGGGGTGCCTTTTGCAATCCTGCGTATGAGTCCCTGGAGGACTGTTCCCGGACCGAGTTCTATGAAGGTATCGGCACCGTCTGCGAGCATGTTTTCTGTTATTTGCGTCCATTTCACAGGAGAAGTCAGTTGCTTCAACAGATTCTCCTTTATTTCCTCCGGTTCTATGTGGGCCTTTGCATCAACGTTCTGGTAAACAGGACATACAGGCCTGTTGAACTTTGTGGTGGAAATTGCCTGTGCAAGTTCAACCCTTGCGCTTTCCATAAGCGGTGAATGGAATGCACCGCCAACTGCAAGAGGAAGAGCCCTCTTTGCCCCTGCCTCCTTTAGCGCCGCACAAGCTGCGTTTATGCTTTCAACGTCTCCGGAAATCACCAGCTGTCCGTGGCAGTTGTAATTCGCAGGAACCACGACCTTGCCTTCCGCATTCATCCTGGCTGTTACTTCCGCGCATATCTCCCCAACTTTGTCATCGTCCAGGCCAAGAACCGCAGCCATTGTTGAAGCTGTTGCAGTGCAGGCCTTCTGCATTGCCATTGCCCTTGCATAAACGAGTCTGAAGCCGTCCTCAAATGAAAGCGCACCTGCAGCGGTAAGAGCGCTGAACTCTCCAAGAGAGTGTCCGGCAACCATCTGCGGTTCAAAATCAAGTATTTCTGAAGGCTTCCTGTCCGGATCACCCACCCATTCCTCTGAATTCACGGCAATGGAAGTGTACTCCTTGAGACACTTTGCAAGAACAACTGAATGAATGAATATGGCAGGCTGTGTGACCTTGGTCTGACGAAGCTGCTCGGCGTCACCGCTGAACATTATGTCGGATATTCTGAATCCAAGGATTTCATTGGCTTTTTCAAAAAGAGCCCTGGCATTTTCACAAGTGTTGTAGAGTTCCTGACCCATGCCTGTGAACTGAGCGCCCTGTCCTGGAAAAACGTAAGCTTTCATATATACCCTTTAAACGCAATTTAATCTGCAAATATAATCCTAAAAGAACAAATTTGAAAGCGGAAATATAATTTATCAGCACTACTATCGCCAGAGTGTGGCGTAAAACACAAAGCCGCTGCAATTTCATAAATGTATCTGGAAGTCTGCACATAACTCACAGGAAAATGTGCAAGGTCCTGCAGAAAGTGTACAAGGTCCCGGGGAAAGCGTGCAAGGTCCTCAAAAAGAAGGTGGACCTTGTACGGTTACTATTTGCAACTAATTGATTTATATCTATTTATAAAATATTGGTGTACAAGGTCGTACCACTTTTCAGGGACCTTGTACACTTCACAGAGGACCTTGTACAATTTGAATTAGGATGTAGAACTGTTTCGATTGGATATATGATGAGTATGCCTTAATTTTGCATTGCACAAAAGTGTTCGAACGCCAAATATCATTGTATCATGAAGAAAATACTGCTTTCACTTATTCTGCTGATTTCTTTCAGTTCATTGCTGTTCCCTTGCACCAACCTCATCGTTACCAAAGGAGCCAGTGCAGACGGCTCAATCATGGTTACATACGCAGCCGATTCCTACACACGTTACGGTACGCTTGTACACTACCCTGCCGCAAGATACGACAAGGGAACAATGCGCGAGATAAGACAATGGGGGCAGGACAAATATCTTGGACAAATACCTGAAGCCGCTTACACATACAACGTTATGGGAAACATGAACGAGCACCAGCTAATAATTGGCGAAACCACCTGGGGCGGACGTCCTGAGTGCAAGGACCCGGAGGGCATTGTTGACTACGGCTCGCTGGAATACATCTGTCTGCAGAGATGCACCACCGCCCGTGAGGCCATAAAGCTTTTCGCCGCACTTGCGGACAAATACGGTTATGCATCAACAGGTGAGACCCTCACCTTCGCAGACAAGAATGAAGTCTGGATAATGGAAGTCATATCCAGGAAGCCTGAAGTTGTGAATGGCAGAAACAGGAACAAAGGTATTGTCTGGGTTGCAGTGAGAGTACCTGACGGATATATAAGCGCCCACGCCAATTGCGCAAGGATAACCACCTTCCCTTTAAACGACCCTGAAAACTGCATGTACGCCAGGGACGTGATTTCTCACGCACGTAAGATTGGGATCTACAAGGGATCTGATAAGGATTTCAGTTTCGCCGACACATATTGTCCTCTCAAATTCTCCCTTATGAGAGCCTGCGAAGGCCGTGTATGGTCTTTCTTCAACAGATATGCCGACCTGGACATGAGCGCTTACATTGATTATGCCAGCGGCCACAATCCGGCGAACAGGATGCCGCTTTACGTCAAGCCAAACCAGAAAATCTCAATGCAGATGCTGGCTGACATGATGCGTGACCACTACGAGGGCACTCCTTTTGACATGACACAGGACGTTGGAGCAGGCGGCAACGAAACTCCTTACAGATGGAAGAATGCAGACTGGACCGTTGACGGTGAGGAATACTGCAACGAGCGCCCTATATGCACCCAGCAGACAGGATTCTGGTTCGTTGCTCAGGCACGCAGCTGGTTGCCTGATAAGATTGGTGGTCTGTTCTGGTTTGCAGTTGACGATGCGGGCACATCCGCACTCACTCCTGTATATTCTTCATCAACCAAGGTTTCCTGGCACTACGCATTCGGGAACGGCAGCATGGTTGAATATTCCGAAAGCTCAATGTTCTGGCTCAACAACCGGATAGCCCAGTTCGCCTACACAAGATATAATCCAATAGGTCTCGAAGTTCAGAAACACATACGCGCCCACGAGCAGCAGATGGTTGAAAAGGTTGCTCAATGTGACAGACGAGCCCTGGAAATTCTGAAGGAGAATGAAAACGTTCCTGAAGAATTCGGAAAACCTGCAACAGAGGTCAACGACCCGGTTATTGCATATCTGACTGACTTTTCAGTACGTCAGGCAGATCTGCTTTTTGAAAAATGGTCCGCACTTGACAAATACCTACTTGTGAAATACATGGACGGAACCGTGAAGAAACAAGTTCCGGCAGACTTTGCCACACCTTCTGCCGGCAGTTCAAGTTCTCTGAGCACAGTTTCCACAGGCCAGAACCGCAGTCCGAAAGATGCAGCAACAGTTGCAGACCTTAACTATAACGCAAATGACGCAGCCGCTGTTGCCGCCTCAAAAGGCCTTGAAGTCACACAATTCGTAAAGAACGGCTCAGTGAACTACATACCTGTTTCACCTGACTGGCCAGGCTACAGCCTCAAGTTCAAGCGCGCAATAGTCAACGACACCGGCAACCACCTGAAGAAGACCAGATAAACAGCTTATTAAAATGAATGATTTATTCCTGAATTATTTCAAACGTGACAGACAGTTATCAAACATTGTCTCCACATCTGAATCACAAGTATATTTCCAGCTCAAATTCAACGATGAAAGCAGGTGCTATGTTGAAATTGTCAATGACACCGGGCAAGCCATCGATGTGAATTACCGTAGTTATTCCGGCGATATGTACACTCTGTTACGCTCATTTGAAAGCATATTTGAAAATATCTCGGAGGATATCGTGTGGAGAGGATATTCACAAAACATATTCATAGATGAGCATCCGCAATTGATATATCAACTTATCAAATGCGGACATATCATTGATTCCGAATGCCATGAAATCAAAGCCACACAGGGCAAGTACCACATTGAGCTTTGTGTGCTGAAACTTCAGGACGGGTTGATTGCCAGCCCTGTATTAGTGCCGGACTCTGATGAAGCCGAGTTGAAAGACAATTCCAAGTTCGAACTGATAAATGACTTCTACGCCCTTCATGACCATAAATTATACCAGATAAATCCAATAGGCGCAAACTACTCGAAATTGAGGGTTTTCAACACAACGCTTGATAACAATCAGGCTGCGCTGATGCTGTCCATTGTCTTGAGCAATTTTGACAACATAAACATATCATTCGAGGGCAAAAAGACAATCATTCACGAATCACCTCTCAAAACCATTCCCACATTGGTAATAGACAAAGTTGATTCGGACAGCTCCCTATATATGCATATAGGACATTTCGCCGATGGCATTAATCCGGATTTCATAAAGGATTTCTCACCTTCAGCCATAGTAAACATAGATGATGAAAATGTACATATACATAAACTCGAATACAATGATTTGGGTGGCACAATAAGCATGCTCAAGAAATCACTGGTTTCATTCGCACCATCAAAAGCTCTTGCAAAAGAAATATATGAAGAAGACGGATTTTTCATAGCACCTCCACATACAGCCGAAAACTTCCTTCTCTCCGGTCTGGCCGGTCTGGTGAAACAAATCAAGATAATAGGAATAGAAAAGCTCGGAGGCTACAAGATAAGGCCGGCAAGGCCTTTCCTGAAACTGCGAGTTTCTTCAGGCATCGATTTCCTTGAAGGCACAGGTGACATAGACATTGAAGGCGAGGAATTCAGTCTCAAGGACTTCCTCAACCAGTACAGGAAGAACAAATACATACAATTGTCAAATGGAGATAAAGCTGTCATTGATGAGGAGTATATTCATAGAATAGAAAGGCTGATTTCCAAAGGCAAAGGTGCCAATGGCATAAAAGTGTCATTCTTTGATCTGCCTGAAATAGCCAGACTTCTCAAAGAAGAACCTCAGGATGCCATATTCAGGAAAAGCAGGGATTTCTACGCAGGTTTCAACAATCTCAAGGATGAGCAATGCTCAACCAGAGGATTCAAAGCTGAACTCCGCCCATATCAGCAGGAGGGTCTGAAATGGATAAAATACCTCCATGATAACGCAATGGGAGGTTGTCTGGCAGACGATATGGGCTTAGGCAAGACAGTGCAGACTATAGGTATGCTTTCCTCGCTGTATCCTCAAACAAAGGAGCCCAGCCTGATTGTCATGCCGAAAAGCCTTCTTTTCAACTGGGCTTCTGAATTTGAGAAATTCGCCCCTCAATTGAAAGTTGGTTCATATTACGGTACAGACAGGAACCTTGACAAAGTTCTGTCATGCCAGATTATTCTAACGACATACTCAATTGCCAGAAATGACATTGAGATTCTCAACAACCAGACTTTTTATTATGTAATTCTTGATGAGTCACAAAATATAAAGAATATCAATGCACAAATAACCCGTGCCATATTCCTGCTCAAATGCAAGCATAAACTTGCGCTCAGCGGAACACCAGTTGAAAATAATCTTACGGAATTATATTCCCTGTTCCGCTTCCTCAACCCCGCAATGCTGGGAAGCGAAGAAGAGTTCAATTCACGTTACGCCGGGCCTGTTCATAAAAACAACGACAAGGAGGCATTGGCGGAACTCAGACGCAAGATTTTCCCTTTCATGCTGAGGAGGCTGAAGAAAGATGTATTGGAAGAACTGCCCGACCGCACCGACCAGACTCTGTACATAGACATGGATGATGCACATGCCCTGTTCTATGAGCAACGACGCAAAAAATACTACAATATGGTAAAAGAGTCCATCACAAAGGAAGGCGTGGCAAAATCGCAGTTCCTGATGCTGCAGGCCTTGAGTGAATTGAGAAGAATAGCTTCTATTCCGGAAAGTTTGAGCGATGGAGTTGTTCTCTCATCAAAAATACCAGTGCTTGCAGACAGCATTGCCGAAGCCGTGATAAACGGACACAAGGTTGTAGCTTTCTTCAATTTCATTGCTGGCATAGAAATCACAGGCGAAAAACTTGAAGAGCAAGGAATCGAGTACGCTGTAATGACAGGTTCCACCCGTGACAGGGAAGCAGTTGTGAAACGTTTCCAAAACACGGACAAATGCAAAGTTCTTCTTATGACCTTGAAGACCGGAGGTGTAGGACTCAATCTCACTGCGGCCGACACAGTATTCATATTTGAGCCATGGTGGAACAAGGCCGCTGAAGAACAGGCCATCAACAGACTTTACCGCATTGGCCAGAAAAACAATGTGAACTCATACTCGCTTATAGTCCGCGGAACAATAGAAGAAAAGATAAAACTCCTTCAAGAGCAGAAGACAGAGCTTTTTGAAAATCTCATTTCCGCAGATACTTCCAACTCAAAGACACTTACCGAAGAAGATATTGATTTCATACTAGGATAAAATGATAGACCCGCAATTGTTTCCAAACCGGTGCATTACGTTTCAGATGCCTTTTCGCACTGAATATGACAATCTCGTCCGCTTTTTCAACGAATGTTTCAACAAGACAGCGCTCGAGCAATACTGCAATGATATTAGAAAGGTTCTTCCGTATCCTTGTAAAGTTTACTCCTGTGGCAAGGAACTGGACATAAACTCATTTGTACCAAGCAAGAAAGCATACTCATATACCAAGGAAGACCTTGCACGATTCTGCGCACTCGTGCATTGCTGCCCCGAAAATTTACGTCTTGTCATTTCCCTTGTATCTCAGGATTACAGGCAAGTGCTGGGCCTTATGCTTAACAATGGCTCTGTATCCTGCTCCGAACTCAAAGCAATGAAGCTTTCTGATTTTATTCATGAAAGTACTGATTGGTACTATACACAATACCATTCAGGCTATTGCTGCCAGATTTTCTTAACAGGCACTTCAAGTGGAGAAAACATTTCCGCCAAAAACAGAAATTACTACAGTCAGTCCAAAGACGGCTACATGGCAATTCCAACATTCTTGCGCAAATACTACTCCCAAGCACTTTACCCGCATACAATTGATCCTGATTTCTGTTACGAAGATTCCTTGGAACCATCTCTTGAGATAGTTGAATCCGAAAGTGCCTTTGTAAATTCGTTTATTCTGATTTCAGGTCTTTCAAGGCAGAATCTTATTAATGCCAAGATGTTCAAGTTATCTGCAAGTGCCGCTTCAAGAATAATTGCAAAGACAGATATCAAAGAAATATTCAATGAATCAGTAACCAATATCCAGAAGATAACCGTAGGCCAATTTTTCCTTCCACTACTGGACTTCGCAATCTGCAAATCAGAGAGAATTGATTTGAAAGAGAATCTCAAACTGGCGGTTGAATACTTTAACAAGGCCTCGATTTGTGACTTGCTCCCAGCTTTTCTGCCTCACATAAAGGGATTCAGAAGCAATAAGATATCCTATACCAGACAATATTTTTCAGAGATTCTTCTTTCCTGCCTCGGGGCCAGACCCTCTGTGTGGGTTGATCTGAACGCCTTGGCGTATTACAGCAGGAACATTATTGACACAGAAGGCAAATTCGGCTTTCCATTAAGTTTGCAATACCTCTACGACTATCCTGTTTCAAACACATTTGCCAAACGTTCCGTTTACTTCAACTCTCAGTTCAGAGACATATATGTTGAAATATTCAAGTCCTGCGCTGCCGCACTTTACGGACTTGGACTTGTTGATTTGGCATTATTCTCACAAAAGCCGAACACACAGAGTCCATGCGAACATATACGATATGCCCGGATTACCAATCTCGGCAAATATATTATTGG
>JAZRWT010000008.1:0-1675 GCA_045599845.1 Candidatus Egerieisoma sp.
CTTTGTCCGTTTGGCAATGTTGAAGGAAACAACGTTATGTCCGCATCTCCCTCAACGCTTCCTCCTTCCGCATAATATCCGCATACCGGCTGATGGTATGTAAGTTCAACATTCCCGTTGAAAGACATTGACTGGCTGAACAGAAGAGTTATGGTTGAAAATTCCTTCGTAAGGATGATTCTATGACTCAAATCATCACAGCGGCTGTCAATTCTTTCCACCTGCTTGTACAGACTGTCTGCATCAACACTCTTCCTCTTTATGAAGTATGTATCCTTTCCGGTACCGTGAATCTCTGAATTCTTTATATTGCCCCATACGCATATATCCGCAGTCTCGATTCTGTCAATTTCCACACTGATAGGGCGGCTGAAATCGGAAGTGTATATCTTCTTCATATATGAACTCCTTCCGCTACCATCCAGAATCCATACATCCATAGATTTCACGGATGAAGGAACAGCGCTGCAGTCCAAAGTAAGGACACATGGACATTCCCCTCTGTCTTCGAAAGTCTTGGAACAGGAACAAAGTACGGAAAGCAGTATTGCAGCAGCATACAGGGCAATATGTCTCATAGTATAAGTTTTAGAAATTTATCACTACCGATGGCAATACGGTCCAGTTCTCAACGTTGACAGAAACGCTTACGGTACCATTCTCAATAGGCACGTTAGGATCCAGTGAGCCCGCCTTGCTTATCACAACGCTCAACTCGTACGATTTGTTCCTCTCAATTCCTGGATTGACTCCATTTGAGGAATTGTATCCGAAGCCTGCCCTGTTTACATTGATAGGATAATAATACGTTACCCCGTTGAGTTTGCCTTCGATGACTAGCCTGGTGAAATAATCACTCTTGGAAGCATTCTCTGCACTTATTGCGTTTTCATACGCATAGAACCAGCGGGCGGTTGAATTTCCGGTTTCATTCACGCTGTCTGCAATGCTTTCGTAGAGCATTCCAGTCATTGAAAGTGCTGTATTGTCATTAGCTATATATTTCGCCTGATTCAGGATTTGAGAGCTTGACGGATCATTCCCGTTCCAAAGAAGTTTGCTGGCATGCACGTTTATCAAGTACGCTTTCACGCTGTTGAGTGTAAGGCCCTCGAGCGGTGTTCCTGCAAATGCTGTCTTAACGCTCGTCAACTTGATTCTTGCCACCATTCTTCCAACCGGAATACTTACGTTGTTCGTTGCTGCAAGCGTAACTTCCTTGCTTCCCATCATTGTGAAATTCTTGAGATTTTCGTTTTTCAAAAGTGCTGTTTCCGCCTTGAATTTGGTCAAGGTGTTCACTCCGCTGAAATTATTGGTGTTATGGCTGTTGCATATAGCATAAATCACCTTGCTTCCTGTTGAGGCTGTGAGTTCCAGTCCAGTCAGTCCTTTTGCCAGATCGGACGAGGAATATTTTTTGTATAGTTCAAGCTGACCATTGTCCGCTCCTTGTCCTGTGTTCTTGAAAATGAATATTTCAAGAGTGCTTACAGTGTTGTCATCAGATTGAACACCATGACCGGTACCGGAAGCTCTGGTCTGCAATGCAGTTTCGCCTTGAATGTTCAAATAAACTTTTGCCACCTGGTTGTCCTGAATATTTTCAGTACTGTCTTCCTTTGAGCAGGAAGCTGTAAATAAAGCTGCTATGGAAAGCAGGCATAAAATAGAT
>JAZRWT010000009.1:0-1382 GCA_045599845.1 Candidatus Egerieisoma sp.
GCTCCTCCTTTGTGACATCATCCAATGGTTTGGAAAATATTCTGGCGGCTGTTTCCCTGTGGATGTCATCTCCGCTCTTGAATGCGGCAATCATATTGGCATCGCCGCTTATGTGAGCCATGAGTCTGAGCTCTATCTGAGAATAATCCGCACTTACTATGCTTCCTCCCTTGAAACTTGAAACAAAAGCCTTCCTTATCTCCTTTCCACGCTCTGTTCTCACAGGAATGTTCTGCAGATTAGGATTCACGCTTGACAGCCTTCCTGTTGCAGTCAGCGCCTGATTGAAAGTGGTGTGGACTTTACCGTCAGAAGGATCGGCCAGGCTTGGCAGAACATCTATGTAGGTTGACAGGAGTTTCTTCAAAGCCCTGTATTCCAGAATCTTGCCAACAACAGGATGTTTGTCTGCAATGGCTGTCAAAGCAGCTTCATCCGTTGTGTAACTTCCCCTTGCGCTTTTCTTGGCCTTGGGATCGAGCTTGAGCTTCTCGAACAGAAGTATTCCAACCTGCTTTGGCGAAGACAGGTTTATGTCCTTGTCATCCGCCATTTGTCTTGCCTGCTGCTCAATCATATTAAGTTCCGCTGTAAGTTCCCTGCTGTACTGCGCAAGTGCGGCATTGTCTATCTTCACACCGTTGGCCTCCATACTGGCCAGCACAGCAATCAGTGGCATTTCTATCTCATAATACAGTTCATCCTGATGGCGTTCCTTCAAATCCTCCATTATCTTTGGAGCCATCATCAGCATTAACTTCTCCTTTACGCCATTCCAACTGCGCTTCTCCTTGCCATCCTGTGCCTGACAAGCCTGCAAGGCTGCATCATAATCAAAAGAAAGGTAGATCCTGCAAAGTTCATTGAACTTATGGCTTCTCTCAGCATTCACAAGATAATGCATGATTTCAACATCCTCAACACCTTCCAACTTGCCTGAAGCCATACATCCGTTCATATCCACACCCTGTTTCCAAAGAAACTTGATGCAATCCTTCAGCTGGCATCCCACTTTCACAATGGAAGCATCCTCCAGGACTTCCTTTATTTTACTATCTTTCACTGCCGATGGTTCATAAATTCCATCTTCAGTTGCAAATATGATTTCATTACTATCGCCAGTGGAAGAATCTACCTCCGCTGCGGCAAAGAGGTCAAGAACTGCAGGAGCCCGGACTTCCTTTGAAACAAGGCCCACAGCCAGCCTCCTGCGCTTCAAAACGCTCTGCAGGAATTCCTCTCCGTTCAACTTCCTTACTGCCGTCATGGCCAATAGTTCAACTGCCTCTCCTTGCTTTTCCAAAGGCTTTGCCTGCCAGTCAAGATTCTCCGGAAGCAGCTTTTTCAATGAAGGGAACTCGCACCTGTCAAGTATCTGTGCT
>JAZRWT010000010.1:0-2129 GCA_045599845.1 Candidatus Egerieisoma sp.
TTATTTCTGCAGTTTCTTTGCTGCTTGTGAGTTGCGCGAAAGAGCCACTCGTAGAAGAAATGTCTTATACAGGACCTGTTACCGTGGTTAGCGCCACGTTTGAATCTCTAACAGCAGACGGTGCCACGAAGGCGGCCGTTGCCGATGTCGGTTCATTCACCTGGCAGAATGGAGACAAAGCTGCGTTCACCGCAGCCACCGGTTCGTCATATGTCATAGGAACAAACATAAAAGATGGTGAGACTGCCCAGTTTGAAATTACCGACGCATGTACTTTTGCATCGGGATCCTTCGCTTATTATCCTTCTGATCTGACAACTGGTGAGAGCACGTCTTCTCTTAAGGTCAAAGTTCCGGATACACGCATATGGGCATCCAGTCAGACCAACGTAGCTATGTACGGAGTCAAGGAGGAAAACAAAGCCAATTTCAACTTCACTCATATGGGTGGCCTTGTCAGGGTTAGAGTGAATAATGTTCCTACCAATGCAAGAGAATTTGTTTTCAAAGCCAGCGGATGCAAGATTAATGGTGAGTTTGACGTTGTAACTGAAAGTGACTATAAGGTAATAAAAACAGAATTTTCCGACACTGAAGTCGAACAAACATACACTCTTACCTGGTCCACTTCTCCCGCTGCAGAGAATACGATGGATTTCTATATTCCTCTTCCCGTGGGATCATATAGCGGAGGTTTTGCTTTCTATCTTCGGGATGAGGGGCAGAACATTCTTTACTCAAAGGAGGGAACAACCCCTCAGTCCATTGCAAGAAAGGAGTTCCTTCTTATGTCTGCAATCACTTTGGTGGGCGGAGACATTGAGCCTGCAGAAAAGGCTGCTGTTGTTCAGGAAGTGCCTGCCGGGTACTCCGGAGATTTGCTCCTTGCAAATAGCGAGAAAGTTCTTCTTAAGATCAATGCTTCTGACGAAGATAAGGATATTACTCTCAAATATAACGGAGGAAACGTACCTACGGAATTGGAAATCCAGGTTGTTGGCGAGAACCAATTCAACGCGAAACTTTCCGGTGATCTTCCTTATTCCCACGTAGATTTTACCCAGGGCGAGATTGTAACTGTCGAAATGACAACTTCTGCATCAACGTTTGCAGTTATCTACCCTGCAAAAATCTCTGAAAAACTCACCGTTACCGGTGGTAACGTCAAGGTAAAAGGCGCAGAAGTTTTTGCCATCGAGGTAGCTGAAACCGCTGTTGCCGATAAGGAGACCAAAGCTCCTGTACAGATTATCGTTGAGAAAGCAGGAGATGAGTCTCCTGTTGAGCCCCAAGTCGGTACAGTTACCGCCAAGGCAGACGTTGTAGTTGCTCCTGAACAAGGTGTGACTGTAAAGGTTGACGCTGCTGAGGATGTTAAGGTTGCAAATGGCGGTGATGGAACAGTTAAAGACAAAAATGACCAACCTATCGACACCAAAGCTGCTGCACAGATTGGCGACATCAAATACATCACCCTTGCAGATGCCCTTGAAAAAGTGGGGGAGGGTCAGACAATAGAAATTCTCAATACTATTGAACTTGACAGTCCTATCACCATCTCAAGATCCAACATTGTCATTGATGGAAAAGGCAAAGAAATTGCCGTCAGTGATGCGGAATATTGGAATCAGTATAAAGTCGGTGGAGCCAATCAAGGTCTGGGTAAGTGCAATATGATTTCCGTAAGTGCAAATGACTTTACACTGAAGAATGTGACCCTTGACGGCAAAGAATGCCGTGGTGTATCATTATGTACAACCAAGAGCGGAAGGGATGTGTTGTATCAGAACATTACATACAAAGGGCGTGGTTCCGGTCACTATTATGGTGAGGCAACAGGCCTTGTTACTTTTGACGGATGCAAATTTGACATTCACGGCTATGCCATTCATTTTGGCGGCGAGTCTTCTGTCGATGATGATGTTGTAATCAAGAATTGTGAAGTCAATGGCTGGAGCTCGTTCGGCTTTTGCAAGAGTTTGACAATCAGTGATTCGCACTTCGGTGGAACTAATGACGAAGGAAAGAACGGCTGGTTGGCGGTACTTCGTCCGTATTGTCCTACTACGATTACCAACTGCACATTCTCAAATATTTATCTTCATAAAGAAGAATCAGGATATGAATGC
>JAZRWT010000011.1:0-4146 GCA_045599845.1 Candidatus Egerieisoma sp.
GGTGAAGCTCTTGTTTCGTTCCTTGACCAGAAAGGTGCTCCTTCAATGGTTGAACGTGCGCGTATTCTGTTCCCACTCAGCCAGATAGGCGCAATAAACAACACTCAAAGAAAGGAAATAGTTGAATGGTCAGGACTTGGCGGAAAATATAACACTCCTATAGACCGCGAATCCGCATTCGAGATTCTTCTTGCAGACCAGGAACTTGCCATGGCCCAGCAGCAGGCTATGGAAGAACAGAAGGCTCTTAAAAAAGCCAATCAAGAGGCTTTGCGTCAACAGAAGCTTGAGGCCCGCCAACAGGAAATGACAGAACGTGCCCAGGAGACTTCAGTTGCACGCTCAAGAAAACAGGTGGAAACTAAGGAGCAGGAGTCTAAAGGAAAGAAAGCTGCCAAAAGCATTGGTGGAGCGGTTCTCACAGCAGCAACCGGCGCAGTGCTCACCAGCGTAACCCGCAGTCTTGGCACAGCGGCTGCAAATGCAGTAACCGGCAAGAAGAGCAAGACAACTTCCGGCAAGGAAATAGCCAACAAAGCCATTACCAATGCCACATCATCCGCCCTGCGCACACTGGCACGCAGCATATTGGGCAGCCTCATTAAATAAAGATCAAAGGCAAGAAGTAAAACATCAAGAAAGTGCGGTGGGAAAAAGCTTCGAAAACCTATCGTAAGTTCTTAAAAAGCAATAGATTAAATATTTGCTAAACTTGAGTTATAACATTTCAAGGTTCAATCGGGAGCCCTGAATCAAGTCATTATAAATCGTTGATATCATGAAATTACTGAAAAAGCAAGACAGAGGATTCAGAATCGCAGGACTTGCCATATTCCCTGTGCATGTGATTGCAATTACTATTGCATCGTTACTTACAGGTTGCAACTCACAGAAAACAGTTGAAAGCGCCGACCTGCTTTCAAACGACACTCAGCAACTGATAAACTGGATTTCCACCATTGGCTCGGACAACTTCGGCGGCCGCAAGCCTATGACCCGCTTTGAAGACACAACCATAAACTACCTGGCATCGGAAATGGATAAACTAGGCCTTCAACCGGCCTTCAACGGCAGCTGGTTCCAGGAGGTGGAAATGATAACTACCAGCATCCGCCCATCAGAAAATTGTTTTTCTTTCTACTGCGATGGTTCAAGAACAGATTTGAAATACCCTGATGACCTGATATTCTGGACAGCCAGAGCTACTGACAGAATAGAACTCAGCAACTGCGGAGTTGTATTTGCCGGTTTCGGAATCAACGCGCCTGAATATGGATGGAACGATTTTGAAGGCATAGACATAAAGGACAAGATTGTTATTGCAATGGTTAACGACCCAGGCTTCTACGATTCATCCTTGTTCACCGGAAGGAACATGACCTATTACGGAAGATACACTTACAAGTTCGAACAGGCTGAAAAGATGGGTGCCGCAGCTTGTCTTGTTCTTCATAATACGGAAGCGGCAAGTTATGCTTACGATGTCCTGGTTCACGGCCACGTTGGCAGCAACTGTGCATTGTACGATAAAGAAAGCCGCAACATGAACTGCATGGCGCTCAAGGGCTGGATAACCGAAGATGGATGCTCCAAACTCATGGCGGCCTCAGGTCTTGACTTCAATGAAATGATTTCCGCCGCAAAGAAACCAGGGTTCAAGGCCGTTGAATTGAAACTCAAGGGCAATCTGAATGCTTCCGTTGAATACTCAACCGATGTAACGCATAATGTTGCCGGTGTACTGCCTGGAACAGACCTCAAGGACGAAGCAATAGTGTTCAGCGCCCATTGGGATCATTTTGGCACAAGCGTTCCTGACCAGAATGGAGACAGCATATATAATGGAGCTTCTGACAATGGTTCCGGAATAGCTGCCATTTTCCTCATTGCCAAAAAACTCAAGGAACAGGCCATCCATCCGCGACGCTCGCTTGTGTTCCTCAGCCCTACGCTTGAAGAAAGCGGTTTGTTCGGCAGCCAGTATTATTGCGAGCACCCGGCATTCCCTATGAGCAAAACTGCAGCCTGCATAAACTTTGACTGCATAGCACCTGCTCCTCTCACAAAGGACATTTCATTCCTTGGAGGAGGCCAAAGCAATCTTGACTACTTTGTAATGGCTTCTGCCGCAGCCCAGGGAAGGAGCGTATTCTTTGATGATGACAATTCAGACGGCTGGTATTTCCGTTCAGACCACTACAATTTTGTAAAGCAAGGCGTACCTGCACTTGTAATGGAAAACGGCAAGGAGCTGGTTGATCCAAGCAAACCTAACAAATATCCACAGAAGGACTGGTACCATCAGCCGAGTGATGAATACAAGGAAGATTGGGACATGAGCGGGACTATAGCTAATATCAACGTAATGATTGGCGCAGCATCCGCTATAGCCAATCTTGATGAAATGCCAAAGTGGAATCCTGAATCCGCACATTCAAGGAATGCGGATGATGCAGAAGGTGAATCAAAGCGTCCTTCGTTCTTCAAGAAACAATGGACAAAACTGAAAAAGCATCTGCACTGATTATTTCAAATGTTATTTAATGTTTCGCAAGCACCTTACTTCTTATCAAGAACTTCTGGATGCTTGCGAAACTTGTATTTAGTTACTTCAAATTGTACGAATGCTGAATCCTGCCCTCCTGGTCAAAGATTCTGATTGAAATGTCATGGTCCAGAATCTGCACCTCAAGTCTTGATTTGTTGTCGTTCACTACTATTGGGAACATATTGCCCATGGTACCTTTATGAACATACTGATGAACGTGCAAATCGCCGCTTATCATAAGATTTACACCTGCTTCGTTCAGTACAGGCACTACCGTTTTGTTCATCCAGGAATACACTTCCCTGTTGCCAGGCATATTTACATCTATCATTGGAACATGAAGCATGCAGATTCTAACTGAGGCATCTTTCCACTCTGGGCTATCCATTGCCTTTTTTGCCCATTTCACCTGCTCCATGATATATGTATCATAAAAATTCCTTTCAGACAGATGAAAGGAATTCTTGACACCGGTTTCGCCAGCATCCATAACCAGAAAAGCAACAGGACCTTCACGGGACATATATGTATAAGGCATTTGGCCACTGTTAGGAAAGACCTGCTCCACCAACCTCACTCCGCTGCCTCTGCCCTCGTGATTGCCGCGGGCAAACATAACAGGAATAATCGGAGCAACATTGCCTAACGGACCTATTTCATAACTTACCAGGGTATCAATGCAATAATGTCCATTGCTTATGATATCTCCATTGAGGAAGATAAAATCAGTGCTGTCAACAGGTATCTGTGAAACGAGTGTAGAGTACTTGGCACGATCCATATGCATATCGTTCAGAACGGAAAACCTGCAGGAAGTCTTTCTACTGTTGAAAAGTTTTACATTGTACGGTCCGTCAACTGTTTCAGGACCGTATTCCGGTCTTCTTGGGTCATTATTATCGGTCAAGGCCTTGTCAATAAGGGAATACTTGACAGTAGTGCACGAATCCAAACCATTTACATATACACTATGAAACTTGCTTGCTACCCTTCGGCCGCAATACTCCTCATAGAACCTGGTTCCATCAGAAAGTTCAACACAAGAAACCGTTTCAGTCTCAGTTGTCCATAAAACGGAAAAACAATTATCACCAACGTTCGTAATCCACGGCCCTAAAGCCACCAATAAGCAAGAAAGAAAATTCATATTAACAATAATTAATTCACAAAAATACTAATAATTTCGCATAAGACGCTAACATCTGATGCTGAGTACTGATGGGAAATAAATTCTGTCCTGAACAGATGAAAGGGCCTCATCAGAGGCCTCGAAAGCTCACCGTTTTAACCTGGACTGCCAGTTCCAGGAAGCAGCAGGATTCAGAGCTCTCATTTATGTCGTAATGCTGGATTGCGAATGCAGCGGGGCACCGCTGTGCAAAAAAATTCTGTCCAGGAAAGACAGAATTTTCTTTGTACAGCGCGTATCCCCGCCTCCAGTCCTGATGTCATGGCACAAAAAAAGGAGCTCAGAATCTTGTTCTGAGCTCCCCCGGAAGCTGGCGACTACCTACTCTTCCACATCGGATGCAGTACCATCGGCACGGGCGGGCTTAACTTCTCTGTTCGGAATGGGAAGAGGTGGATCCCCGCCGTTA
>JAZRWT010000012.1:0-2754 GCA_045599845.1 Candidatus Egerieisoma sp.
GATATACAGCGATATATCTGGAGGTAAGCAATTCTACGGCGCTTCCAGTCCAAACATCTGAATGAATGGAACCACTGTGACTTCTAAGCTGATTACCCAATAACCAGAATTTAGATGATGACTCGCCTGTTCGTTCATATCCTTCATCCTGCATCCTTTTGTTGATTCTGCGAATAAAGGACTCTTTGTCCTCCGTATTGGCATTTATATCAAAATTGAGTGCATGAGAAGCATATTTATACCTGTTTCTATAGCTCTTTTCGCCTGGTCCCAGTTCAATGAAATATGACAATGTCATTCGCAAAGTCACCGTTTCATTTCCCAAAGATAATAGCAAGTCCTTGGGCCACGGCATTTCAAGCAAATGCATATCTTGGGTCTTATAACCATTGCGAGTAAATGGCTGAATGGTTTTTTCAACGATAATTGTCAAGGCATTGTTGGCGCAGCGAGTGGCACGCAGGAAATCTGGCACCCCATAACCAGCAATACGCAGCAACGACTCATACACCTTCTTGCCATTGGAATCGCCTCGCAAGAATTGCGACTTGAGTTCTTCGGGCCATCTTGCAGAATGAATCATCAACGCCCTGATTGTTTCAGGCCAATATTGAGGATATTCAGCTTGTATCCTGGCTGCAAGGTTGGCCGCCAAAGCGGTTGCGGCACTTGTTGCATTGAAACAGCAAAAATATCCTTTTTGTAGAATGTGATTGGTAGACAAAGGTAATAGGTCTTCTATATCAATAGCTTGTCCATTTTCAATATACGCATTGCCACCTTCCATGACAATATCTGGTTTATATGGCCATGTTTTTTCCCATGACTGTGAACTAGAACTCCATGGAGATAACTGATTTATACCTGCAACTGTTTGACGGTTTTCCAATCCCGGAGTTGCAATTTTAGTATATTGTGTATAGGCTCCGACGACAACTGCATTCCAGGCTTGCGCAGGATCTTCGACAGGTGTATCAACTTGAGACTTGGGATAGGGAAGACAGCGCTCTGGAGGAACATTGCCAGCACTAATAAACATGAGTTTTGGATTATTCCCACCGCCATAGATGATTTGGTCGATTGCGGAAGACCATGAACTCGGCTTCCCGTAAGTTGCTCCAGCCGTGATAGCCATGCAGACAATTTGTTTTTTTGTCGCTTCTAGAATTTCAAGTCTGCTGATTGCCTGTTGGGTGAAATCTCCCCATAACTCTGGAGGATTGTTTTGATTAGGCGGAAGCAATTTTACGGATGCAAGCGTATGGTTATATACATTCCTAGAATCATCCTGCAAAATTTGCGGCAGTTCATTGCCAAAAGCTGCCAACCCCGCCATGCCAGTTCCATGATCGTCATGATCAAGAACATTCCAATTGCTTCGAAGAGCGTCACATTTTTCTTTTGGGATGAATGGCTGCAACAAAGGATGCTGATAATTAACCCCAGTATCCAATATTCCAATGCAAACGGGTGATGATTGGTTTACCTGAATCCGCTGTAATAAATCTTCACCCCATTGCACTTGTTCTCTCGCAGGTATTGATGTGAAAAACGCTGGAGTATCCTTTAGCTGACGCAACTCATCAATAGAGGAAGATTTTTGGGATAATCTTTCCAAATCATGGCAATTGCAAAAAATCGCAACAACACAAATATCTGGAAAGGAAAGGAAAGGGATTCCCCCTTGTGGACTATCCCTATCTTTTCGCATTGGGCGAAAAATTCATTTTTTAATGTCATTCTGACTTTTCCCTGAAGGAACATCAAGCCATGCTTCACACCAAATCTTTATTTCCCCTGGAAAAGTGTCAGGCTTATCAGTCCATAGTGCTTTGACTAAAGCCAGATGAATAGCCTCAACGCTTGCAAACAAATCCTGATGCTTGGGATTTCCTTTTGAAGTTTGCTGTTCCTTATACTCTGTTATTTTCTTTATCCAGCTCTGACGTTCCTTGTTGGGTATAAAGACAGTAACCTGAGTGAGGTTCTCAGTTTCATCATTCTGGCTTTTCTTGACATTGCAGACACGCGTCCCCTTGTTTTTCGGAGCAAGAGATTTTATTATATCTTCGCATTTGTCAGCAATTTCAACCGACAAATATATACCATCTTTTTCCACAACAGCAGTAGCATTTGTTATTGCTGTTGCCTGATTCCAGGCCTCTGTGAATTGGCTTAGAAGCGATGCCCCATGCTCAGAAGCAATGCGAGTCGGTCTTGCTTTTACACCGCCAGCATTACAGCTTGCATAATCCAAGCGTTCTGGTATAGAGGCAAATACAATATGCTTGAGATTGCGTGAAAAAGCCATTACTTGCCTTCGTTAAGGGTCGATTTCGCTTCTTTTCTATAGCTAATGCTTTCAAGTACTCTTTGTTCAGACAGGGAAGACCTATCTTCAAGAAGCATCTCCTTAATCGCATCATTGCAGGCCAGGGTGATTTCAGCCTGGCTTAATTCGTTACATCCGTCAACCAGAGATTCCCAGTTGAATGATTTGCCAGCATAAGGAGAAAGCAAGTTCTGAAGGATATCCTTTCGTAAGGCTTTATCTGGTAAGGTATAAAGGAGAACATCATCAAAACGACGGCATAGTGCCTGATCCAATAATTTGATAATGTGCAAAATTTGTTGATGAATAATTGAATTTGAAATAGCGCATCCGTGTCCTATTTTTTGAAAACACGACTAATCAAAGAATAGGAGAACTCACGGATGCAACAAAAGATTAGCATGGATTTACTGATTTGCAAC
>JAZRWT010000013.1:0-6381 GCA_045599845.1 Candidatus Egerieisoma sp.
CACTTGCAGGAAAGTGTCAATGGCTTTCTACAACACGATTGTATACGGGCAGGAGTATGTGGAGGAAGGCAACAAAAAATACAAACAGAGACTCGAGGACAGAGAGAAGGCTTTGCTTGAAAGACTTGCAAGAAAACATAATGTCACGCTCTTGCCTGCCTCTGCGTAAAAGTAGTTCATTAGAAAATTTCATTGCTGGAAATATGATTGATCAATGTGCAAAGCAATACTAGGAATAATTGCAATAAATAATTAATTTTGCACATTTTAAATACTCAAGTTTCACAGCACCATATTTTCAACATGGAAGATTTCATTGATGATAATGACAGCACACTAGATAACGGATCGATTTCAATTGACTTTAAAAAATACGTTGATATAGCAAAGTCAAATTGGAAGAAGATTCTTAAATGGGGCGTTGCCGCATGTTTTATAGGGATAGTGTTCTCTTTTGGAATTCCAAGGAGATACATTGTTACTTCGAAAGTTGCGCCTGAGCTTTCGCTTCGCTCCAACAGCCTCACTTCCCTGGCATCAATAGCCGGTTTGAGCATGAATCTGCTTTCCAACAACAACGACGCGCTGCTGCCTGTGGTGTATCCTGATATTGTAGGATCCATTCCTTTCATTACTGACATGTTTCCACTTCATGTCAAGGACAGCACGTTGTATCATTACATGTTGAATGATGTAAGGCAGTCCTGGTTGAGCAGTGTTGTTTCCCTGCCATTCCGGGCTATTGAAAGCATAGCCGGTGCATTCAAGGAAAAAAGCACAGACAATTCCATAGTAGATTCATACCATCTGACCAATGAGCAGAATGCAGTATACAAGATGCTCAAGAGAGCCATAAAAGTTGAAGTTGACAAAAGAACTTTTCTTGTAACCATATCAGTTACAATGCAGGACCCGGTTGTAGCGGCGGACTTGTCAGAAGCTGTAATTGCAAATTTGAAAAAGTACGTAACGGCTTACAGAACAGACAAGGCAAGGAAAAATGCCGAATTCCTTCAAGAAGCATACAACAATGCAAAGGACGAATATTATTCGGCACAGCAGGCGTATGCATCCTATTGTGATGCACATCAGGAAATGATGAGTCAGAGATCAATGATAGAAAAGCAACGTCTGCAGAACAATTCAAATATCAAGTTCCAGTTGTTTTCATCTCTTGCCCAGCAACTTCAACAGGCAATTGTTACCGTGCAGCAGGAGTCTCCGGTATTTGCGGTGGTGATACCTCCTTCGGTCCCTTTACGCAAGGCCGCTCCCAAGCGTGCGCAAATTGCTATTGTATTCATGATGTTGGGTATGCTTGTCTCGTATGTGAACATTGTTGTAAAATCAAAAGAATAAATGGATATAGCATATAAGTACCGCCTTATAATACTCTTTGCAATTTCTTTTCTGGCCACCACGCTTGTATTCAATCCCACATTGAGAATAGCAAAAGGCAAGAACATTGTTGATTCACCTGATGCACGTAAATTGCAGAAAGAACCCGTACCGGTTATGGGAGGAATTGCCGTGTTCTTCGGAATTTCAGTAGGTCTTTGCTTTTTTAAGACAATGTTTTCATTCACTCCACTGTTCCCTGTGCTCGGTGTCATGACTGTCATGCTGTATCTGGGAGCAATAGATGATATACTTTCATTGGGTGCCAAGCTGAAATTGACTGTTGAAATTATTGTAGCCTGGGTCTTGCTTTTCGGATTGAAATGCTGCATAATAGATTTCCAGGGACTGTGGAACATAAACTGCATTCCTGTATGGATTGGTGTTCTGCTTTCAATGCTTACATTTGTTGGAATCGTGAATTCCATAAATATGATAGATGGTATTGACGGATTATGTTCATCGTTCTGTGTCCTGATTCTGACATGCTTCGGAATCGTATGCTTTTTGGCAAAGGATTACTCATTCTCCGTTCTTTCCGCAGTATGCATAGGCTCACTCATTCCATTTTTCCTGCATAATGTATTTGGTTGGACTACAAAAATGTTTATAGGTGACAGCGGTTCACTTATGATAGGTACTGTAATCTCATCAATGGTAATTATAATCCTCAGACGTAATTTCTGCATTGAGGAGGCGTTTCCGTATCTGAATTTCAGCAGAATAGCATTTGTTATGGCTGTATTGTCAATTCCTGTGTCAGATACAATAAGGGTGATGTTATCACGCATCTTCCACAATAAATCTCCATTTTCTCCTGACAGGAACCATCTTCATCATCTTTTTGTTGCAACAGGCTTCTCATATATATCGATAACCATTATTGAGTTATGCCTTGATATATTTGTCATTGCAGCATTTGTCATTTCCTGGATTTCCGGCTTTTCAGTTACCGTTCAGGTATATACAGTGCTGGCAGCAACAATTCTGGCTGATTGTGGAGTGGCGGCAGCATTGAAGGTTATAGCTGCAAAGGATGACAGTGAATATGCATGGATTCGCAGATTTGCAGAACGTACACATATAGAGCGCAAAGGCTTTTGGCTGTTACTTCAAAAAATCATTGACAATTGTTTTAACGGGGAGAAAGAGCATCCTATGGTTGACAATTAATTTATTCTGAATTATGCACATCTTCATTCAATTGATTCAAATAGCGTTAGGCAGAATAAAATGTCTGGATGCACCTGTTGAAGATTCCGATTGGGAGAAGATATTTGTCCTTGCCGGCAAACATGCTCTGGTTGGGATGATATACAAGGCAATTACGCTTCTGCCAACTGAGCAGCTTCCTCCTCTGAAAATAAGGGTTCGCTTTGCTTTAACTGTAGAAAAAATAATTTCAAGGAACAGGCTGATGGATGAATACTCTTCCAAAACCGTTGCCTTGATGAGGGAGCTTGGTCTTAAATCCTGTGTACTCAAAGGTCAGGCAGTTGCCAGAAAGTATCCATGGCCTGAACTGAGGCAATCCGGTGACATAGATATTTGGGCGGACAAGGACTTCAATACAATAATGAATCTGCTCAGTTCACGATGGAAAATCAATTATGTATTATATCACCACGCAGGAATACAGCCTTTTGATGACAAATCGATTGAAGTGGAAGTGCATTTTACGCCTAGTTGGATGTACAATCCATGGGCGAACATGAAACTTCAGAAATATTTCAAGCAAAATTCACAATACCAGTTTGACAACCATATCACAGAACTTGGTTTCTCATCGGTGACAAGCAGATTTGACTGTCTGTACAGCCTTGTTCACATTTTCCGCCATTTGTTTCTTGAGGGTATAGGTTTGAGGCAGATACTTGACTACTATTTTATTTTGAAAAGCAGTTCAGTTGAAGAAAGGCAGGAAGCATATACCATTGCTTGCAGAATAGGAATGAAAAAATTCGTTTCTGGATTGATGTACGTCATTTCATATGTAAGCGGCATGGAGAATGAATATCTCCTATGCAGCCAGGACGCTGATACAGGAAAATTCTTGCTGAATGAAATATTGAAAGCCGGCAATTTCGGACGATACGATACAAGGAACAATCCAATTACAATTAAAGGACGTAAGGAGTTTCTGTCAGTACGTTTCATAAGACGTATGATACGTCTCTCAAAATTTACGAGAGTAGCACCAGGAGAAATTCTTTTTGCGCCAGTGTTCAAAGTATGGCAACAGATGTGGTGCCATTTCCACAGATATTGATTAATACGAGCGTAATTGTAAACTCAAGTTTCGCAAGCATTGAATTTGTTCCTTTTCAAGAACTTATGTTGGCTTGCGAAACTTGAGTTATAAATTATTTGGTAGTATTGACAATTGTTGCAATCATAGCTGCAATAGTTGCTGTTGTTGAGCCGATTGCTAGCCATTCTCCTGTTGAAAGCCTGCTTCTGTGTTGACGGGCAGGAACAATTATCTCACTTCCTGCTTCAATCTTTGCCCTCATTCCAACAGACACGTTTCCATTCATGTGCACTACATACACCTTGCTTCTTTTTGCTACGTTGCTGAATCCTCCTGCCTGATTGACATAATAGGAAACACTTGCGTTTTTCTTGTATGTCACTGTGTTCGGATACAGGACTTCTCCTTGAATTCTAACGGTGTTTGTCATTGAAGGGATAATAAGTTCATCTCCATCATGCAATACAACATCGTATTCACTTCCGGGATTCTCCAAAGCCTTGTCAAGATTTATTCCCATGAAATATACACTGTCTGCCTTGACATTGGCAATTTTCAGACTGTCATCCTCGCTAAGATTCACACTTGAAATCAACCTGGAAAGGTTTCGGCGGACATTCAGTTCCTCCTTGCTCAGCCGCCGCTTCAGCATAGAACCGGCAATAAAGGCGTTGGGTGTTGATTTCCCGGCTTTTAAATAAATATCGGAAAGTCTGTCGTTGTTTGTAACGAGGGTATATTCTCCAGGGAAATTGATTTCCCCGGAAACCAGAATCCTCTTAGGTTCAACATAAGAAGGTGATTTGCGTACAGACACTATATCATTTGGCTGGAGAGTGAAAGAAGGGTTATTATCAACTACAAAATCTTTGTTTATTGACAAGGTATAGGTCATGGCAATGGTATCACTGGCGGACTTACTATTGCCGTTGATAATGCTCCTTGACACATCAACACGGGCCAGAGAGGCTCCGTTACTCAGACCTCCTGCCAGCAGTATCAGATCTTCTATTGTCATACCGTCAGCGAAATTGTATGTACCTGGATTATTGACATAACCGTTTATGTGAATATTTCCTATTACATTGATATCTCTTGAATTAGAGATAATCAGAATATCATTCTTGTGAAGAAGCACATCAGGAACGGAACCGTCCATTATGGCACCTATTGATATGGCTTTTATCTCTTTTGTGCGGTCCGCCTTTTCCCTGAACAGCTGGGCCCTTGAAGTGAAAGCGTCGTCAAGCAAACCGCCGGCATGTTCAACCAATTGACGGACAGTGGCTATCTCACCTCCTATTGCATATGCTCCAGGACGGACAACCATTCCGTTTATTATTACTCTATTGTCAAATATATCATCCCTGTTATTGGAATGCACTGTAACAACATCCTTATCATTGAGCTTGAATGAAGAACAATCTGTATTCTTGACAGTGAAAACTTTCATATTGTCTGAAGTGTGCCTTTGAACGGTAAGAACCTCGCTGTAGGCGTGTACGGCAAATCCGCCTGCATATTCAATAAGTTTGTCCAATGTCTCCCCTTCCTTGGCTTCATAGATCATTGGCCTCTTCAGGCCACCATGCATTTCCACAAGAGCGTGATAAATAGGTACGATTATAAGATCGCCATCGCAAAGTGATATGTTATTGGATGATTTGCCGTGGAATATGAAATCATAGAGATCGGAATTTGCTATAAGCCGGCCTGAACGGAAAACCTGTATGTTACGCAAAGTTCCATTTGGAGAGATTCCGCCGGCCCGGTAAAGAGCATTGAAAACACTAGTGAGCGCAGACAGCCGGTATGTTCCGGGAGAGTTCACTTCTCCCAGGACGTTTACGGTAATGGAACGTACCTTCCCGAGAGTAACGCTTACCTGAGATTCAGGATATTCTCCTGTAAGGGAGTATTTGCTTGAAAGAACTGAGCGTATCTTGTCCGTTGCCTTCTCTATGCTGAGTCCTGAAAGCTGTACAGGTCCAACCTGAGATATGAAAACAAGACCTTCCGGAGTTATGGTCTGACTGATGCTTGCTTCGTTGATTCCCCATACATCAATAATGATTTCGTCTCCAGGGCCCAATATGTAACCTGCCGGAGTAGCCATATTGTCATTCGGCTCGAAAGATAACTTTTTATTATTGAAGAAATCATGACCGAATATCTTTACCTCTTTTTCAACCGATACAGTATCTTCAGGAACAAGTATATCAGTCATATCTTTTTTATTGAGAGTATCAATGGAACGTTGCCTGTCAGTGGTAGCCGACATATTCCGTTTGAGAACCGGTTCGTCCGTTTCTTCGTGATTATTCTCGAATTTATTCATGATTCTTCTGGCCTGTTCCGCTGTAACTCCCTTTTCAAGAAGTTCCTGGCCTATCTGAGATTTTGTCTTTCCGGACTGCACTCCCTGTATGATATACGAAAGAACTGCTGAATCTGTCATCTCCGACGCCGCTGGAACAGTGGCGCACATTATAATGGCTGCTGTAATAATTAGTAATTTGCGCATAAATTCTATAGTAAAACTTACAAATATAAGATAAAAGGAACGTAAAAACAATTTCTATTTCTTAACTGAATTATTGCGAATAAAAAGTTTCTAATGAACTACTTTTACGCAGAGGCAGGCAAAAGCGTGACGTTATGTTTTCTTGCAAGTCTTTCAAGCAAAGCCTTCTCTCTGTCCTCGAGTCTCTGTTTGTATTTTTTGTTGCCTT
>JAZRWT010000014.1:0-5118 GCA_045599845.1 Candidatus Egerieisoma sp.
CAAGAAAACATAACGTCACGCTTTTGCCTGCCTCTGCGTAAAAGTAGTTCATTAGAAATGATTTAGAACTTGTTTTACCAAACTTGAAGTGCTTTTCCAAAAAAGGTCTTATCTTTGCGCCGCTTTAAACAAATCGGACATGGACAGCAAATCTTATAATATATATTTTCAGAAACGGGTACTCACAATCTGCAACGAAGGCTCAGTTTCGCCAACAAAAAATCCCAATGCTGTAATCTGCTGCGCACAGCGTATTGAGGATCTCCGCAAGACTGGTCAGATGATGGATGAAATGCCAGGCATCCACAATCTGATAGTTGCCACAAACAACAAAGCTTCAGAAAGCTGCAGCACTTTGAGCAATGACAGAGTTTTTGAGAAAATGTGTGAGGGCTTGACACAAATCAATGCCGGTGGCGGAGTCATTGAAAATCAAGATGGGAAATTGCTGTTGATTTTCAGGAACGGGCGATGGGATCTGCCAAAAGGCAAGCAGGAACCCGGAGAGGACATAGCCGCAACAGCCCTAAGGGAAGTTGAGGAAGAAACAGGCATAGCCCCTTCGAGAGATATTGAACCCCTTTGCCTCACCCATCACTGCTACCACCTCAACGGACAATTCATAATCAAACATACCCATTGGTACAGAATGAGTTACTCAGGAAATTCAATGCCGGTTCCACAAACGGAGGAAGGCATTGAAAAAGCCGTATGGGTAGAAAAACAGGAACTCCCGTCCTATTTGAAAGGCACCTTCCCCTTAATTGCCGAAGTCCTCTCCAGCTATTTATAACTTAAGTTTCGCAAGCCATTATTTTTCAAAAACTTACTGGAGGCTTGCAAAACTTTTCCTCTCCGCACTACCTTGGTGTTATACCCTCTCCCTAAATGGGGCTGACTAACTTGGAATGGAACTCGTGGAAGGAGCGGATACGGCTTCCTAATCGTTGTTTCTGATAGTTTTATTATTTACCAGAGGCTTCGCCCAGAAGCTGATGCTGAATACGTATGCAGTAGTGAGGAAAATGAACATCATTCCGCCTCTCAAGCCGAATATGTCACCAAGCCCGGCTACAATGAGAGGGCCCAGGGCTGCACCGGCTATCGCAGTACATAATATTCCTGCAAAAGCCCCCTGATACCTTGGGACAGAGTTCAAAGCCAGAGAGAAAACTATGGAGTACATAACTGAAAGCGAGAAGCCGAAAAGCGGGAATGCCCAGCGTGCAAGTTCTCCACTGCCGAACAAAGCCATGGACAAAGTGGCAAAAGCCAGGATGCAGGCTACCTTGAGCACGTTTTTGGAATCCCACAACTTGAGCGCTCCAAGGCCGGCAATACATCCAACGGCCATGGCACCCCAGAACTGACCTACTGCACTGGCCCCGACTGTCTGAGGATCCATAGAGTGGTAATCCTGCAGGAATTTTGAAATCCAATTCGCACAACCCTGCTCCGTTGCCTCATAGCAAAGAATACCCAGGAAGAACAGATAGGTGTATTTATTTTTGAGCAGCTCCTTGTAAGCATCAATACCGCTGACCTTTTCATCATTGTTCAAATCAAGTTTAGGCAATCTTAGCAAAAGGACAATGATAATCATTACGGCAACAATACCAACGAACAGCCAGTACAACGATACCCATGGAAGTTCGGCAGGTGTGAGTGATTGAAGCACGCCTGTTATGCCGCTGCACTTCTCTCCCGATGAAAGTGAAGCCACAAGATTGGAATATACCTGAGGGCTCACGAAGGAAGCGCCGCTGAACACCAATTGACCCATTACTGAAAAGAAAGCAAAGTTCTCTTCACCTCCGGCAACACGTGTAAGAGGATTGATTGTTGTCTGGAGCATGGCCATACCAAGCCCTATGGTGAATGAAGACACCAGAAGGACAGGGAAACTAGGCATGAGAGCGAACAGCAACGAGCCCAGCAAAGGAAGCCCCCAACCCAAAGATAGCACGAATTTCTGGCTGTACTTTTCAATTAGCAGGCCTGCCGGAATGGAAATCACAGCGTACGCTATGAAAAAAGACGTTGGAATAAAACCTGCAAGAGCCAGTTCCTGAAGGTGGAAATTGTCAATTATGTCAGGAATGAGCGGCCCGATGATATTGGTTATGAATGAAATCATGAACCAGAACAACATGATGAGGGCAACTATCCAATAACTGCGTTTCATAAGTCCGGCTGTTTAGTAGCAAAATAAGAATCTCTTTCCTAGAAGTTGAATGACATATTGAACATTATGCCCAGCTGATGGAAACTCTTCTTTGTATCCGTATAATGGATTGCATTGGCAAAGGCTTCCTCAAACTTTTTCTCATCCTGTTCATATTCAACCTCGAAAGCAAAGTCATCATAATACAAGGCCTTGAACGGAGACCTTGAATAATCGTATGTAAGCTTCAGGTCAAAGCTTATATTCTCCCTGTAAGCCCAGGTAAGAGCAAGACCTGCTCCGAATTTCATGCTCTTGCTGTCATCAACCGAAATGAAGTCACCTATTGTGTGTCCCTGCGCAAAGAATTCAATCCACTGTTCCTCTGTCCATTGCCTTACATCGCTAGCCTTGAGATCACGGTCATCGGAGAAGAACAGATCATAATCGGCCATATGCAGATAACCCATTGCAAGGTTGGCGCTTGCTCTCCATCTCTTTGAGAACGGCAGTGAGAAGTATGGACCAAGATCAAACTGATATGCGGCCATCTGGTCTGTAATGTCAACATCCGAGAATTCATAAGGGATAATAACACCAGGCTCCTTTGCATAATAGTAGTCATTCAAGCCATTGGCTCTTACTGGATAAATGGATACTCTTCCTTTTCCGCCCAATCCAAAGTAAGGGGTGAAATAGTATGCACCCTCGAACTGAACCGTTGTTCCTGTTCCTATCCTCAGCTTGCCGTCGAATGTAGGAGCATAGCCGTATGGTGAATTCAACTCAGCAGGAAGGTCTATGTTGTTCAGCCTTGTAGCACCCATACCAAGAGATATGAATGAAGGATGCCGGTAGAGATCGCTGTTGCCTTCCCTCTCAAGTCTTTTCACTCCCTTGTCCTTGAAAATAAGGCCACCGAACACATAACCGAGGTCTGTTGCAAGAATACCGAAACCGGCGCCAACCATGATATCGCTTATCCAGTGACGGTTGTTGAGGCTGCGCATGACACCCGTAGTGGCTGCTGCTGAATAACCGAGGACACTGAACCAAGGACTGCGGGTAAGTCCGTATTCCTTATGAAGTATGGTGGCGGCAACAAAAGCTGTTGCCGTATGTCCTGAAGGAAATGAATTGGCAGTTGAGCCATCGGGACGCATTTCTTTTGCGCTGTATTTGATGCCGTTCACCAACAGGCCCATTGTAGCGTATGACAGAACACCGCTCACCAGGAAGCGGCCCCAGTCATTCTTGCCTTCATATCCCGCTATCTTGAGAACGAAAGTTGTTGCCAACGGCAAATGCTGGATATAATCATCCGTTCTGTCATGGAACTCCGAATTCAGTCTGAACCTTGCCTCTCTGAAATTATTCTTTCCGCTCTTTGCAATGAAACCTGCAGCTATGACAGGAACCGGAATAAAGCTCAGTTCATCCTTGACTCTGAAATGATACTGCTGTGCTACATCCGTATTCTCCCCGTCCTGCCAGTGAAGAGCATCGGCAACATTCAGATTGGTAAAGTTGTTTACGGAAGACGCATTCATCCAACCCTCAAGATAACTCGGGCTTAAGACAAGTGATCTTGCGTCCGCCGAAGATTGCTCGATTTGGCCAGCTTCACTGCAGCAATCATCATTTACAACATTTTTACCATATGCGTATTGAGCACTTGCAGTTTCAAAACTCAAGCCGACAATTGCCAATACTATTAACAAACAGGATACTCTCTTCATAATATCTATCGATTATTTTGCAAATATATGTATTATTTGGAAATTCTTGCAATTGATTCCAGCAATGCATAATTTTGTAGAGCCAGTTGAATTCCTTCAAAATTGAAACTGCCAATTGCCAGCAACCAGAAAGTCTTGAAATAAAAAACATACAGAATCATGAAAACACTTAAATTATTATCATTGCTTATTATCAGCACATTAACTTTTGCATCATGTGCTGCTATCGGCGGAAATTCAGCTGAGGACGATGCAGTTCTGGCTGCCGAAATCGGAGCAGCCTGTGAAGATATGGACATGCAGATCCGTATCACACAAGTCATTCCGCAAGGAGGTCCGCATATCCGTCCGTTCTATGGTGATTATATCATAAGAATTGAAAACGGAACAATAGACGCTTATCTTCCATTCATTGGAGAGTCTTATTCTGCAATCCCAGGTGACGATTTCGGTGTGTGGTTCCAAAGAGCAAGCTACACTCTGAGCCATAAGTCCTACGACCAGAAAAAAGGCCTCTACTCATTTGTCCTTAAAGCCAGAAGCAATGATTTTGAAGATTGCGAGCTTACTTTCAGAATCTATGACAACGGAACAGTAAGTCTGGACATGTTCTGCTCAACCCTCTCCAACATGAGTTATACAGGCTCATACCTTGAGAACGGCAACTATCAGGTTACTGTAAAAAGCAGCGTTACAACACCAATCAAATAACTAACTTCACATCAAGCTTCTCAAGCTTCTAACCTGCATTATTCATAGCTGCGACACTTTTTTCTCTCAGCAGCCGTCCGATTGCCCCGGATTTTCCTGGAGCCACACGGATTTTCTGGTAAAAGCCTCTCGATGTGCCTGAAAGCAGCACTCGAAGGTGGGCAGAAAGCACAGGATTGCGCACTTTTTCAAGTGCAGAGCGCAGCAGCGCTTCCCCTGCCGGGGTTATGCGACTGATATTTGGGCCATTACTCGGCCTAAGACGGTGGCAGATGTCGCAGTCTGGTCAATACGGACACCACTTCTGGAAGCATCGGAGCCATCTGCGAGAAGCGCAGGCGTATGCAGGTTTTCTTCTCGTCTATGGACACGGCACTCAGGAGCAGTTTTTCCCGCATCGTGGTTATGGTGCTGCATTCAAGGTCGGTTCCCACAAGCATATCGGTCTGGAACGAATGCAGGATTACGTATGCGGCGCAGTGCAGATAGAGCCTGAACTGGTTG
>JAZRWT010000015.1:0-1639 GCA_045599845.1 Candidatus Egerieisoma sp.
TGGGTAGCCCAGAGGGTTCCCGATGACCATGTCATGGTAATCCCTAACAACTACACCATTGACATTGTAAAGCCATACGACAACCAGAACTTCCTTTGCTGCAAAGACCTCATTGAATATGCGGAACAACGAGGCTGGTACAAAAAGTCAGACGGAGAATTCTCGTTCAAGAAAGCGTACGGAGATCCGGACAATTATAAAAAACCTTTCAACTGCATAAGAAGGCAGTCTGCCTTGAGATATTTGAGCGGAATAGACTACAGCAATGACCAGGACACCCATCCTTTCAGCTTCAAGCCTAAGAAGAAAGTTACCATGAGGGACTTGAGGACTGTTCTTTCTTCACACGGACAGAATGTTGAGGAACAATACACGAACAAAGACGAGCATGCAGGGCATCAGGCGTGCATCTGCCGTGACGAAACAATCATGTCAAACATCTTCCAGCTCAGGAACTGGCTTCCTAAGGATGTTGGTTGCGTCATGTGGACAGCTGCAGGCCGTCCTTGCGTTGAGGCTTATTTCCCTTGGTATCTGGGTATGAACAAAACCGTATTCGGCTTCAACAGGTTCAAGAACGTTCAGGAAGCCGAGGCCGTTCATTTCAGCGATTCAAAAGACCTCAGAGTCAACTACCCTGGCGGACTCTACTGGAAATTCGTTGACAGATGGAACAATATCATAAAGGACTACGACAACAATGTTGCAGCTGACAAGGAAGAATTCGAATATTTCCAGAATTTCCTCTTTACCGTACAGCCTAACGTTGAAGTTGATTTCTTCTCAGATCCTTCGTCATACCTCAAGTCAAACTCAAAGAACTGCGAAGATCTTGCACTGGTACCTGAGGCATACGTGAGAATGTACGAGTACACACAGAAGATGTACAGGATTTATTTCAAGAAATTTGGAATGGAAGATTAAGTCTGCAAGACATAAAAAAGGACCAAGCTTCATCAATTGAAACTTGGTCTTTTTTTATATCCTTATGAGTTGTTATTCCTCCTCAAGGTGCAAATGCTGTACATAGATGGCTTTGTTCATCTGCTCTCTTTTCTTTACAGATGGCTTTGTGAACTCTCTTCTGCTTCTGAGCTCCTTTACAATGCCGGTCTTCTCGAATTTACGTTTGAATTTCTTAAGAGCTTTCTCTATGTTCTCGCCTTCTTTAATAGGTACTATGATCATTGCTTTACCACCTCCTTTTTCTTTGCGGGCACAAATATATTGCTTAATTATTTAATATGCAAGCCATTTTTATTCCTCACCTGTGCTGTAGCACTCAGGATACCTTCCCTGATAGTTCTTCAAATGATAATAGTGCTGCACGTATTTAAGATCTGCAGCAGTATCGCCACTGAGTTCCAGTTTCTCTCCGTGACCTATTGTCTTTGTCCGCCAATCGAAATATCCGGCATAAACATTCAGATTGCAGGCCTTGGCAATTGTAAGAAAGCCTGATTTCCACTTCTTTACAGCTTTTCTTGTTCCCTCGGGAGCTATAGCCAGATGGAAATTGTCACAATTGTTCAAATGATGTATTATCTGCAACGCAACTGAACTGCCCTTGCTTCTGTCAACCGGAGCCGCTCCCATGGCCTTCATCAATGGTCCCAGAGGCCCCCAAAAAAATGAATTC
>JAZRWT010000016.1:0-4281 GCA_045599845.1 Candidatus Egerieisoma sp.
TGTTCAGTCCAAGGTCTGTAATGTAGTCAAGCTCAGGTCCGTAACCTTTGAAATTGCCGTTTTCGTCAGTTATTATTTCGTATGGAGTTGCATATGGCAGACCCCATGCTATTATGTTCATAGGATTGTAATATCCTGTACTTGTAGTGGAGTAACCTGCCCTGTGGCTTGTCTGGTAAGCAAGATTGAGATTCACTCCCATCTTGAGCCAGTCGGTTATTCTTGTATTGATATTGGATCGTACGCTGTATCGTCCCATATCTGAATATGGCATGATACCTTTATGTTTATAACCACCAAGAGAAATGTAGTAGTCGGTCTTATCACTTCTTCCGGAAATGCTTGCATCGGCTTTCCAAGTAGGGGCGTTCTCGTTAAGTATCCATTTTCTCCAGTCTGTTCCAATATTGTTCTTCAATCGGAAATTCTTGAGTTCCTGGAACTGCTCGTTTGTTTTCAAACTAGGGTCTGACATTTCACGGAAAGTGAACCACTCTTCTGAATTCATGAGTTCTATAGGGAACTGGGCGAGTGATGAAACACCGTATGACGCGCTTACTGAAATCATTGGCTTTTCCCCTGTGCCTTTCTTGGTTGTAATGTATATTACACCGTTTGCCGCCCTTGAACCGTAGATTGCCGTTGATGAAGCGTCCTTCATTACGTTCACAGATTCAATATCGTTAGGGTTCAATGCAGTGAATATGGCCACGTCAACAGGGGTTCCGTCAAGGATGAACAAAGGAGTTGTTGAAGCGTTGATTGAGCTTACACCCCTGAGTCTCATGGTAACATCCGCACTAGGTTCTCCGGAACTTGAATAAATCTGAAGTCCTGCAACCTTTCCCTGAAGAACGTCACCTGCACTGGCTGCTGTGGAATGATCGAACACATCGGATTTCACCAAGGTTGAAGCACCAACAACAGAACTGATTTTCTTTGCAGTACCATAACCTACAACAACGGTTGCCTCCAGCAGCTCGTCGTCCTGCTGCAATTCCACATCAAGAACGGAAGCTCTTCCCACCTTTACGTTCTGTTCGGCCATTCCAATGCATGAAAATACAAGGATATCGCCGGTGGAAGCCTTGATTGAATATTTTCCATCTATATCCGTGGTTGAATAGGCACCTGTAGCTGAATTGCGTACGGTGACTCCAACCTGCGGCTCTTTCTGCTCATCGGTAACCTTTCCGCTCACATTCATGGCAGCAGTCTTCTGCTGGCCTGTAGCCTTGCGGATAATGATGCTCTGGTTTACAATTTCGTAACTCAGGCCGGTTTGTGCGCAGATTTCATCAAGCACCTTGTCCAGAGTTACATTGTTCATGGAACAAGTGACATCAGGTACATCTGCAAGAACCTGCTTCTGATAAACGAACGAATAGCTGGTCTGACTCTCAATGTCAGACAAGGCCCGGGCAATGGCTGTGCCCTTGAAATTGACCGTGACATTCTGCGCATGCACCATTGCAGGGAGCATGAACAGAATCACAATCAGAATGAGGCCTTTGTTCAAAATGTTTGTTTTCATTGGCGTATCATTTGTTTTGTGATATTAGAATTTTCTTGTTTTCAGCCTCGAAGTGCAGGTTTCCGCTCTTCTCCAGGATTTCCAGCACCTCTCCGAATGTGCCGTAACGTGGAACCTTGCCCATGAATTCCATCCTGGCCAGATCCTTGCCCACAAATTCATATTCGAAATCATACCATCTGGCCAATTGGCGCATTATCTGCTCGAGCGTCTGGTTCTCGAATACGAACATGCCGTTACGCCAGCTGGTCACGGCCTCTGTGTTCACCTGCTGCACCGCTATTGAATTGTCTGATTTGGCAAACACTGCCTGGTGCCCCGGTGTGAGTATGAGCTCGGAGGAAGATGAGGCCTCCTCCTGCAGAGATATCTGTCCCTGCACCAGGGTTGTATATACGTAATTGTCTTCAGAATAGGACATTACATTGAATTCGGTGCCATGAACAAGTATCCTTTCTCCATCTATCTTCACACTGAAAGGTCTGCTGGCATCCTTCTTTACTTTAAAATAGGCCTCGCCTTTCACTTCAACCTCCCTTGAACTCCTGCCGAAATGCTCGGGATAGTTAAGCGATGATTCTGCATTCAACCAAACCTCAGTCCCGTCTTCAAGAGTTATGTGAAATTCTCCTCCTCTTGGAATTTCAAGCTTGTTTATTGCAAGACGGTCCGCGCTTACAGTCTTGAGCGAGGCCAGTACTTTCTCATTCGATTCCGAATCGTTGCCAAGCACTACAATTTTTCCATTGTCGGTTGTCAATTGAGCCTGAGTCTTTCCAGGATGGATATTCTGCATGTAGTGTTCTGTCTGGTACGCGGCAAGCAATTGGGAGTACTGTTTCCTGCTTTCCCCATACATCCACAGCAGCACTGAGAATGCAATCAATGCAATGAAGGCAAGAGAGGAATATATGATTCTTGATTTGTGCTTTCCCTCCGATATTCTCCTTTCCATGTTCTTCATAGGACGCTGGAAGTCCACCATGTTCCAGCATGCATATTCTCCATCGAGCTTCTCATTGTTGCAAAGGCTCCTGTAAATGCGTTCATTCTCCTCGCTTGACTTCACCCATGCATCAAGTTCAGCCTTCTGCTCCTGGGTTATGGCAGATGTAATATCCTTGAATATCAGGTCTGAAATGTAATTTATATCCATTTGATAATTAAAATATTAATCTTTCATATAACGCAAATGGATTTAAAACGGACACCAGAATTTTTGGTGATATTTAAAATATTTTTTTTATAAATTTGTCAGGATATGAGCGCAGACCGCAACATATATGAAGACTTCATTCACGGCAACATGCAACTGCTGTACAAGAGCTTCTACCCTACCCTCATAGCTTATTCAGGCAGCATTCTGGGCCAGCGCTATTCCTTCCTTTGCGAGGACTGCGTTCAAGAATCCATATACAAGGCATACCTTAACAGAGACAGGATAAAGGATGAGACCTCACTCAAGTCATTCCTTTATACTGCTGTACGCAACCGTGCCATAAGTCTGCTTCGCAAGGACAAATCCCAGAACAATTACATCAGGCAGTTGGAAACAACCGAGCAGGACATAGCCGCGGACATAATTCAGAAGGAGACATTGAGGAAACTATTCACCGCCGTGCGCAGTTTGCCCGAACCTTTCCGTCTGGTCTTCGAACTCAGTTTCGAACAGGGTCTGAAAAACAGGGAAATTGCAATGGCACTGGGAGTTTCGGAGAGTGCCGTAAAGAAAAGGAAGGCAAAACTGCTTCTTATCCTCAAAAGGCTGCTTATTTCAACAATAATCTTTCTTGTTGCGCTTTTCCAGTCATGCCAGAAAAGTGACGGGCCAAAACATCTGTCACAGCAGGAGATTGAGGAAATTCAATCAAAGCAGCCTCTCAAACTTGAAAAATACGTTGAGTACAGGCAGGGAGACTGCCCTGTGATTCTTACAGTACCTCACGGAGGCACACTCGTTGAGTCAAAGTTTACAATAAGAAACTCCTCGAACTGCAAGGATCCGGACTTGGCCAATGACCTTGATTACAACACAAAGGAGCTGGCCTGCCTCATATATGATTCGTTCTACAAACAGACAGGACAGCATCCGTATATGGTAATAAGCCTTCTAAAGAGGGATTACATTGATGCCAACAGGAAAAAATCATACGCCATTCCTTCCGGTGACGAGAACCTTGACAAGATATACGAATATTATCACAGCTGCATAAATCAGGCTGCCAGTGAAATTTCCTCCACCTACGGACACGGGCTGCTCATAGACATTCACGGACAAAGCCATTCAAACTACATAGAGCTTGGATATCTGCTTTCTTATTCGGAGCTTCTCAAAACTGACAATGCCTTGGACAACGGTGATTTTGCCTCAGGTTCAAGCATACTTCACCTTGCGCAAAGCAACAAAGGAAAATTCACATTCGCGGACCTGCTCAGGGGCAGACATTCATTAGGAGCGGTACTGAATGAAAATGGTCTTGACTGCTGCCCTAGCCCGTTGATTACCGCACCTGGCAGTTCGAACTATTTCAACGGGGGCTATACCACAAAAACTTACGGATCGCTTAACGGCGGAACTATTGACGCCATACAGATGGAATTCCGCTATTCATACCGGGAAACGCAGGCTGAACTTGAAAGGGTATCGGCAGCCACCGCAAAATCAATCAAAGAGTTCACAGAACAGGTCTGGTAATAAATCTACAGCAGCGTTTTGCGGTCCTCCCAGCAGAGCTGGTGCCCTCCCT
>JAZRWT010000017.1:0-3069 GCA_045599845.1 Candidatus Egerieisoma sp.
CAAGAGTGGTGTAAACGTTCTGAACGTCCTCGTCCTCCTCTATCTTTTCAATCAGTTTGTCAAGTTCAACCCTGTCTTCCTTGGCAACTTTCTTGAGCTCTACGTTAGGGAATCTTTGGAACTGTCCGCTGATTATTGTGAACTTGTTGTCCTCAAGGTATTTCTGGATACTTGCAAATGATTCGTATGATCCGTAAATCATGATTATATCAGGATTATCCTCATCGGAATCATCCTTGAACACTTCCTCAGCACCAAAATCTATAAGTTCGAATTCAAGTTCCTCCATGTCAAGCTCGGCATCGGTCCTGCATTTGAAGACACACTTGCGGTCAAACATGTAATCAACGCTGCCTGAAGTTCCAAGAGTGCCGCCGAATTTGGTGAAGTAACTCCTTACGTTAGCAACAGTTCTGTTGGTGTTGTCGGTTGCTGTTTCCACAAGGATTGCTATTCCGTGAGGACCATACCCTTCATATACCATTTCCTTGTAATCGGCTGTGTCTTTCTCGAACGCTCTCTTTATAGCCCTTTCCACATTGTCCTTAGGCATATTCTCGCTCTTTGCCGTTTGCATGAGTGTCCTCAGACGTGGATTGCTGTCAGGATCAGGACCGCCTGCCTTTGCAGCAATGGTTATTTCCTTGCCTATTCTTGTGAAAACGCGGGCCATGTTGCCCCAGCGTTTGAATTTTCTCTCTTTTCTGAATTCAAAAGCTCTTCCCATATCGTTCCCTATTTAGAAATCCTCTCTATGTATTTGTTGATATCGTAAGCTTCAACGCTTTGTGGATATTTCACCTTGATTGTGTTGTAGGCATCGAGAGCCTTCTGCATATGACCGAGTTTTTCATATACTACACCAGCTTTGAGAAGGTATGCTGCTGCAAATACATTGTCCGCAGTATTGGCTGCCTTCATGTACAGATCAGAAGCTTTCTTGTAGTCCTCCTTTGCAGAATATGCATCGCCTTTGCATGCAATTGCCCTGGCATTAATCAAAGGATCCTTGCCGTTGTATTTGTTGAGATAGGATATGGCCTGATCCCATTCACCGAGTTGAAGTGCGCATACACCTGCCTCGAAGTAAACTGCCTTTGGAGCTTTTCCACCGTACTCCTTTATTACTTCTGCAAGTCCCATTGCGTTCTCATCACCGTTCAGAGCTTTGTCAAACTCGCCGTCTGCAAAGTACATTTCAGCTGTGAAAGCCTGATTTACAGCTTCTTTTGTTCTAGGAACGCTGTAAGCATACTGATAGATGAGTCCCAATGCAACCAGCACTACAATTGCACATAAAACCCAGATGAGGGTCTTCTTGTTTTCATTGAGAAATTTTTCTGTTTTTGAAACCGCAGTTGCTACGTTAATCTGTGGCTCCTGTTCAATGTTTTTGTTTGCCATTTTTATGTGAATTTTATTTGTTTCTTTTTTGCCGAATTTTAGCGGTCGCAAATTTACAACTTTTATCTTAAAATCAAATTATCTTTTTTGTTTCATTTTTTGCTAAATTTGTACCGCTTATGACAGAATATATATTATGTACCTGAAAACTGAAAGAATATATAATTTCAAGAATATATGTTCCACTGAACTTGAGTTCAGTCCTAAGCTCAATTGTGTAACAGGCAACAATGGTGAGGGAAAGACAAATCTTCTGGATTCCGTATATTATCTGTGCATGACCAAAAGCTATTTCAGCATGTCAGATTCCTACGTGTTCAAGTCCGGTCAGCAGGAATTCTCCCTCAACGGACAATTCATCAAGGAAGACTGCACCATAGACGACATTTCGATAACTGCAAGAATTCCTTCTGAAAAGCATTTGAAAAAGAACGGAAAATCACTCCCAAGATTTTCTGAACATATAGGTGCATATCCGGTTGTAATGATTTCCCCGGATGATTCTGGCATAATAAACGGAGGCGCAGATACACGCCGCAGATTCATAAACGCCATTCTCTGTCAGCTTGACAAATTGTACCTTGCCGCTGTACAACGTTATAACACTACACTTGCTGCAAGGAACAAACTGCTCAAAGCAGGAAATTTCCCAACGGAAATAATGGAGATCATGAACTTGAAATTATCTGTTGACGCCTGGTATATCTATGCAAAACGCAATGAACTGATATACAATATAAACCCTATGGTTCAGCGCTACTATGCAGTCCTGTGCGCAAACGGGGACAAAACTCAGGCACACTACAATTCCCAGCTTTACAATCACAGGAATGAGGGGAAGGACGCGCTGAGAAACATTCTTGAAAACACATTCGATAGAGACAGCATACTCAAGTATACTTCCTGCGGAGTTCACCGTGACGATATCGATTTTACAATATCAGGCCTTCCTGTAAAGCAATGCGCTTCACAGGGTGAACAGAAATCATTCTGCGTGGCGCTTAAACTTGCCCAATATACAATAATGAAGCAGTCCTACGGTTTTGCTCCGATTCTTCTGTTGGACGATATTTTTGACAAACTGGACATGTACAGGGTAAAAAACCTCCTCAAGATGGTTGCCTCAGAAGATTTCGGACAGATTTTCATTTCAGACTGCAATCTGGAAAGAACAAGGCAGCTTGTGGATACACTGAAACGTGAATCCAAGAATTTTAAAGTTGTAAACGGAATTTTTGAACAAATCCTATAAGTGATGCGCTACGAAAAACCACGTGCCGTTGGAGATTTATTGAAAGATTTCATAAGGGAAAACAATCTTGAAGAAGGCCTGTTTGCCTGTGAAGTTCTCAAACGGTTCAGGGAAACTATAGGTCCGCAAGCTGCAGGTTGCCTTAAGCAAATAAGTTTCAACAAAGGAACAATTTTCTGTAAATGTTCTTCTTCCGTTACAAGAACACAACTGTTCCTGCGCAGACAACAGATACTTGAAGAGGTAAACATCTCAATTGGGAAGTCCGCAGTGAACAAGATTGTAATCAATTGAAATAGGAATGCTTGATATATACATTGATAACAAGATACCTTTCATCAGGGGAATACTGGAGAAGTACGCGGAAGTGCAATACTTCAATGCTTCATCAACGTATGGTGCCGATTCATTTT
>JAZRWT010000018.1:0-2184 GCA_045599845.1 Candidatus Egerieisoma sp.
ATTTCCATTGCCGCCATTACTTTCTCAACAATGAAGTAATACGGTTCAACCTGCTTGCGCATATTGTAATACTGATGTCTTATTTCAACGCTTGCGGTGCCTTCCCCGTATTTAGTATTGATGAAATCAACGCATTGCTGCATTACTTTCTTCTTGTTCTCGTAAAGTTCCATGCTGTGGTCTCTTATGATATAGGAGAAGGTTGCCTCTTCAACCGTGCCGTTGAACCCTATGATATGGAAGAAACCGTCATAATCCTGTGTATATTCAGGTTTCTGTCCTGCAGGAAGCAGTGAATTGAGTTCCATACCAATGCGGATGGCGTTCTTCATCTTGCCTTTTGCATAACCCGGATGCACGTTGCAGCCCTGGATATGTACGGTAGCCGCTGCCGCATTGAAGTTCTCGAATTCCAATTCCCCAAGTTCACCGCCGTCCATTGTGTATGCATAGTCTGCACCGAACTTCTGAACGTCGAATTTCACTACGCCGCGGCCTATCTCCTCATCAGGAGTGAAGCCTATCTTGATTTCACCATGCTTGAATTCCGGATGGTTAACAATCCACTCGGCGGCAGCCATGATTTCTGCAACACCCGCCTTGTCATCCGCTCCAAGAAGGGTGGTGCCATCGGTGGTGATAAGTGTTTCGCCCTTGTGATTCAGAAGTTCAGGGAAATCGGCAGGCTTGAGATACAGGCCTTCAACACCCTTGAGAGCGATGTCGGAACCATCGTAATTCTCAATGAACTGAGGTTTGATATCCTTACCACTGGCATCCGGCGCAGTATCAACGTGGGCGATGAAACCTATTTTAGGAGTGTTCCCGCCATTGTTTGCAGGAATGCTTGCCATAACATAGCCCCATTCATCAAGGGAGGCTTCCAACCCCATGGCTTTCAACTCATCACAAAGCATTTTAAGCAGATTGAGCTGCTTTGCCGTGCTCGGCTGGCTCTCAGACTCTTCATTTGACTGAGTATCAACACTTATATACCTTAGGAATTTATCTACAACAGTTTCCATTTTCTTATTTTATTTTTTTACTGGCGATGGTTTTGATGAACTATCGCCAGTGGATTATTGTTTCTTTGTTTTCATGGAAGCCCAGGCTGTGTATATTACAAGGGCTGCAAATGGGAGGATTGCAATGGCCTCTCCGTAGGCCGCATTCCATTCTGAGAGGAAGAGGTCAAGCTGTGCGAACTTGAGTATGGCACTTACAACGCCCATGAGCGCACCGCCTGCAATGAAACCTGAAGCAATGAGTGTGCCTTTCTCAACTCTGTTCCTGTTCACTTCTTCATCCTTGTTCCTGCTGCCTACGAACCATGATATTGCACCTCCGATAACAAGCGGAAGGTTGAGGTCAATAGGTATGAACATTCCAAGAGCAAATGCAAGAGCAGGAACCTTGAACAATGTGAGGACTATTGCTATTACAGCACCTATTCCGTAAAGAAGCCAAGGGGCTCCGCCGCCATTCATCATAGGCTCGATAACTGCGGCCATGGCATTGGCCTGAGGAGCTACCAGAGCATTGTCGCCTGTGAAACCATAGGTCTTGTTCAAAAGAAGCATGACACCGCATACCGTTGCGGCTGCTACTATTGTTCCAACGAATTTCCACTTCTGCTGAACCTTAGGGGTGGAACCTATCCAATATCCTATCTTGAGGTCCGTGATGAAACTTCCTGCCATTGAAAGCGCGGTGCACACAACGCCGCCTATTATCAGAGCGGCGGCCATTCCGGTATTGCCTTTCAGACCTACGGAAACCAGAATAAGCGATGCTATTATCAGAGTCATAAGGGTCATTCCGCTAACAGGATTGCTTCCTACAATGGCTATGGCGTTTGCGGCAACAGTGGTGAAAAGGAATGAAATGATTGCAACAATCACAAGACCGACAACTGCCTGCCAGAAATTTTCAACAACACCGCCGAAAGCAAAGAAAGCAAAAATGCAGAGGAGAGCTATTATTATTCCAAACACAACGTTTTTCATAGGAAGATCCTGCTCGGTCCGTTCCATGTTTGCATTTCCGTCTTTTGCGCCCTTCTTAGAGAATTCACCAACAGCAAGTCCAACTGCGGATTTTATGACTCCGAAAGATTTTATGATACCAATGATGCCTGCCGTTGCAATTAGATTAGTCTTATTATTCATAATATAATTATAACAA
>JAZRWT010000019.1:0-1139 GCA_045599845.1 Candidatus Egerieisoma sp.
GCAACACTCTTGAGTTCCTTGACTTTTTCAATCTCTATTGCGGTTTTACCGGAGATAACTTCCTGCCCGTCTGCATAGAGCTTGCTGCCATTGCCATTATTGAATGTCAGCACGTATTTTATCAACTCGGATTCCTGAGGAATTGTAAGATAAATTATGTTGTCAATGATATATGAAAAAGAACTGCTGCTCATTCCAGGATTATCCTTTGCTTCAACGGACAATGAACTTATGGCGCAGATTCTTGGTTCTGAGCCACCACCGCCACCGCCGCTGCCTCCATCATCCTTTGAACCTGAACATCCTGTGAGCACAAATGTGAATGCTACAGCAAACAACGCAATCTTGAAAAATTTATTCTCTTTCATATAACCTTTTGTAATTATTGTCATTTCTTTCTTTTTGCAGCCATTTCAATGACTACAACAATAAGGGCACCAAGAACAGCAAACAGAACAGCATATCCAAGCAAGTCCGGATTACCGCTTATTTCTCTGTACTGCGATGGTAATACAGGATAATCCAGCACCACCTTTTCCTTCCATGGCCAGACCTTTATCAGTGACCCGAGCATGAAGCCGCTGAGCAGTGCTATTGTTGGCATGTACCAGTGCTTGAGCAGCCATCCAAGGAATCTTGAAAATGCAAGTATTCCAAGTACCGCGCCAACGAAGAACACTATGAGCACCGGTATGTTGAGATTGGCCACTGCATCCATAAGGAATTTGTACTTTCCTAACAGAAGCAGAATGAAACTGCCGGAAATCCCTGGGAGTATCATGGCGCAGATGGCAATGGCTCCGGAAAGGAAAATGAACCAGTATGCCTCACTGGTTTCGCTTGGGGATACAAGACAGATGAATGCGGCTATGCCGGTGCCAATTGCAAAAGCAATCACGTTCCTTATTTTGAAACCATCGAGGTCCTTGATAATGAATATGATTGATGCCAGGATAAGTCCAAAGAAAAAGCTCCATAAAGGAATTGGATGGTATTCAAGCAGATAGGTCATCAATTTGGCAAGGGAGAAGAAACTTATGAGAATTCCTGCAAAAAGGCTGCAGATGAATGCTCCGTCTATCGCAGTGAAAAACTCCCTGAGCCTCAGGGTGAACAAAAGCTTGAGATTTGTTTTGTTT
>JAZRWT010000020.1:0-3935 GCA_045599845.1 Candidatus Egerieisoma sp.
TGGCTACGATCCGACTTCCTGGGATTTGTGTTTGCAAGAAAGGTCATATCGTGGCATTTCCCAGCGTGAGTTGGCGAGGAGAATTTCAGTTTCCCCTACAATTATCAATGAGGTTTTGAAAGGAAAGCGTCAGCTTGGAACCGAGTTGGCTCTGCTGATAGGGGCGGCACTTGGAATAGATGCAGAACCTCTCATTGAATTGCAATGCAGATATAGCATAATGGAAGCCATGAAAAATTCTTCTTTCCAAATGAAACTGTCTTCCATTGAACAAATGCGTGCTGTCTCATTCAGCATAGCGTAACTTGTATGGAACATAAGTATGGTCTTCTTCATTGATTTTACCAATAATCTTAACATTTTTGAAGTCGTTTATCAATTCAGTGACAAACTTTGACGGATGCTGCTCTGGAGCCACGTTATATAGTCATGAACTCAAGCCTCGTTCCAGGGAATTGCTTTGACTGCACGCTACCAGTCTTTTCGTCGTATATTAGCTTTACCAGTTTCAGGATATACTTGTTCTCCTCGGTATTGACAATCTTCTCGAAGACCTCCTGTGATGAACGCTGATTCAAGACAAATCCGTGCTCGATAAGTTGCTCAACAGTATATCTATTGTTGCGTCCATCCTCAGTGATACCGAAGTGCTCCAGGTACGCAATCTTGTCTCCCTGCTTTATTGTAAAATCTGGAGTATAAGGTTTGTGTGCCCTGATTATATTGAACGGATATGGCTTCTCGTATCTATAATCTATGTTATTCAGATACAGAAAGTTTGCAATTGACACTTCCTGTGCTGAGCGCAACGTCTCATGAGCGATAGATATCTTTTTTCCGGTCCTCTTATTGATTATTTCCTCAGTGTACTCGCTCATGTTGCCCCTCAGTGTAGAGAAGTCGGCCTTGGAAATATAGTTGAAGAAGGTGTTCAGGTCACCGCCCTCGTATGGTGCATCAAAGTAGCTACCAAAGAACAAAATCAGTTTGTCCACGAGCTCAGGCTGCTCAAGGATGTTGCCCTTCAGATAGTTGTTAATGACGTTGAACATGAAGCCGCCATCAACTATATTCTTTCCCGCAACTTCTTTCTTGCGCAAGATTGCATATCCAGTGCTATGGAAGGTTGTTACTGGGCAGGGGATTCCCAGACCCTTGTTAATCTTGTCCTTCAGTTCGCCAACGGCCTTGTTGGTGAATGAAATCACCAGAATCTGCTTCGGATAGATGCCTTTCTTCTCAACCAGGTAACGGACTTTTGCAGCAACAGTAGTTGTTTTGCCAGCTCCTGCACCCGCAATTACCAGAGTGTAATCCTCGTCGGAAAGCACCACCTGCCGTTGCTCTTCGTCAAGGTTGATTACCGAGTCCACCTTCTTGAGTATAGTGTCCAGATAATCTTTCTCAGTCTTCAGATGCTTGGCAATATATTCCTTGTTGTGCTTCTCCACTGATGCAGGGATGGTCTTGAAGTCGTCAATGTCAATGTAATACTGGAGGAATTTTTCAACCCATTTCTCCTGCAGGTCGTTCTGCTGGCAATAGAATGAAAGAGTCTTTGCACGTTTCTGCGCCTTGAAGAAATTATAGATGTCCGCATATTTCGGCACAATCTCCTTGTAGTCGCTGACAGCAAGATATTTATTACTGGTAAGCAACTCCTTCAACTCACGATAGAACACCACAAGCTGCTTATGCTCAGGAGTCATCGCACCAGTTACCCTCAGTGTATCCGAGGATGCTTGCACCTTTGAAAGTCTGGAGAATAGTTTGCTTAGAAATGACATTTGTTGAGTGTATACCGCAACGAGTTTACATCTAGGATTCCGCAATAGCGTATATATTATTCAAGATAAAACGCTGAGCGTTCGGATTGTATACCACAACCCAATATGGTCCACTTGTTCCTTCTCTCAACTCTGCAGATATTCCAATAGAGCAACCGGATGCTGTTGGTTTTTTCTTTTTTCCGAGATTATCAACTTCAATTTCTTCTATGTAACCGTTAGCTATAAGCCAGCTCAATATTTTGCCGTATGACATAGGCTTCATATTTTCTGGAACATACTTGTTTATTTCCTTAACGAAATTGGAAATACACGTTTTTTCTTCAATGTTCACTTTTGCCAGATTCTCAGGGCTGATGTTGAAATCAAGTTCATATTCCTTTGACTTTCTGCTAACCTTCTTGCTAGCGGTATCTAATAGTTCTGCGACATAGAAAAGGCAACGAGAGATGTGTACGTTGTTCACAATGTCGCTGTCAGGAATCATGCTTCCATCAAGTGGATTGATTCCGTTCGCGAGCTTCTGAATCCAGTCCTTAGCTATTATGGTCTTATTATTTTCTTGCATGATGGTATAGTTTTTTTGCGGCCTTATTAATTTTTCACTTGTAATAGTATAGGTGCCATACATTACCGTTAAGGATGTCTTGTCTTATTGTTACAGTTTGAGCTTGATGTGGAGTTTGCCAAGACACCATGTTATGCCTATGATTGCAAGACTGAAGACAAAGGAGCGGAGCAGACCGAGTCCACCGTAACTGAATGTGTGAGGGTAGTGGAGCTGGAATGCGCTCATAACAGCGTACCATATTGATGGCAGCATGTATGCGGTAAGGGTTGCAGTGCCAGCGGGTTTCATGAAATTTGCCCAGGAAGTCTTTCCTTTTATGTCGCATATCCAGTACAGGAAGGCAAGAACCGGGAAGAAGATTGCCAGTGAATAGAACAGCCAGGCTGGTGTTGCCTGCATCTTGGAAATTATCCATATCTGATGGCTGGCAGTTGCAAGACAAAGCATGATTGCCGCAAAAAATACCATCGTAAGTGGAAAACTATATTTTTTGTAGGAAGGAGTGCTGTATTTCATAAGTGCGGCTGAGGCTGCCGTGCCTGCCATGACAAATGCAGGATGTGTCCATCCTCCCGGGTAGAAGTTCAGGAAAAGTGCGTTGATTGACCAATCCTTTGGTATGCATGGCAGAGTGTTCAGTATGCACAGGAGAGTTACGCCTCCCCATGCAAACAGGGCCTTTTTCAGACTTCCTTGAATGAAAATGAATATGATTGAGCATATTCCGTAAGCCCAGCCAATAAGGCCAAGTATGCCCCACCATCCATGTGAGAAATGAATGCCGTTGAAATCTTTGTAAAGAACTATCGCCAATAGTGTGGCAGCGCCAAGGAACTTAAGGGACCTGTAAATCCACTTCCTGCTGTTCTGTGTCTTGGGGTAGGAGTTCCAGAGGAGGAAGTATGATACTACAACGGCAATTGAGAGCCAGCAGCGTGGAATTCCGCCTTCCGGAGCCTTGCCGTTCATAGAGAACAGACCCATTACTATCAGGAAGGCAGAGCGTTCTATCACGTGAAGAATAACTTGGGCATCGGTATAGCCTTTCTTTTTCCTGGCGGCAACGGAGAACGGAATGGACAGGCCTACACAGAATAGGAATGCAGGGAAAACAAGGTCCGAGAACCCCAGCATATCTTCTGTCATTTGAGCGTGATGCATCCAGTGAGGAATGCCGTCCATACCGGCAAAGTCATTGACAAAGAGCATCATAAGCATAGTGAATGCACGGAAGATGTCAATTGTTTCTATTCTTGAAGATTTCATTGAACAGGCTTTTTGTTTATTCTCTACAAAATTGCGAAAATTATTGGTATTTTTGTGCTCGCATGTCAAAAATCACTGCTTCAAATGTACGTTGATATCAAAGCGGAAGACAGCATAAGGGCCGATGCCTGCAAGTGGATGAACTCACCGGTTCCAATGGTAACGGTGTTCAAACGCTACAATGTAAGCCGTCCTGTACGCTACGCCCGCAGGAACGGTTACAGTTTCACTATGCTTCTGTGCCACTGCATTGGAAAAGCCGCTCAGGGCATTGAGGAGTTCTATCTGCTGCCCGTCAAAGGCGGAATCAT
>JAZRWT010000021.1:0-3553 GCA_045599845.1 Candidatus Egerieisoma sp.
GGGACAGGTCCTGGTGATGCCGTATTCGTTCCTGATTTCACGTTTTTCTCTTCTGCAGAAACCATATCAGGAGAAGGTGCATCACCTGTATTCGTTGACGTTGATCAGAGGACATACAACATTGATTGCAAAGATCTTGAAAGAAAGATAGCAGCAGTTCTGTCTGAAGGCACTCTCAAGCCAAAGGCAATAATAGGTGTTGACCTTTTCGGACTTCCTGCCTCCTGGTCTGAACTCAGAAGAATCGCGGACAAATACGGCCTCCTGCTCCTTGAAGACGGAGCTCAAGGTTTCGGAGGAACCATCGCAGTGGAAAACGTAAGGAAAAGAGCCTGCAGTTTCGGAGATATCTCCACTACTTCCTTTTTCCCTGCAAAGCCTTTGGGATGCTACGGCGATGGTGGGGCCATATTCACTGACAACCGGGAGTGGGCCGCTCTTGCCAATTCAATAAAAGTTCATGGCAAGGGTTCATTCAAATATGACAATGTAAGACTTGGAATGAATTCCAGGCTGGATACATTGCAGGCTGCCATACTGCTTGTAAAGTTCCGTGCCTTCGTTGATAATGAGCTTGAATCCATCAACAATGCAGCCTTTACATATTCGCAGCAATTGGCTGAATTGCTGCAGGATGGCAATGATTCAATCAAGCTTCTGCCTTTTGTACCAAGCGGCTTTGGTTCAAGCTGGGCACAATATACCATTCAGCTTGCAGACAGGAGCCTGCGTGATTCCTTGCAGGCATTCCTTAAATCAAAGGGTATACCGTCAATGGTGTATTATCCTACTGGCATGCATGACCAGACGGCTTTCAAAGGCTTGAAGTCCTACGGTCCTTGTCCTGTAACAGAAAAGCTATGCAATACAGTGCTTTCATTGCCTATACATCCATATATTGAAAACAATGAAATCTCTTTGGTTGCTGACTCTATCAAGGAGTGGCTATATATTAACAAATAACTGACATGTACAATTTCGCGCTTATAGGGGCTGCAGGTTATATTGCTCCAAGACATATAAAGGCAATTGCCGATACAGGCAACAATCTCATGGTTGCTTACGACAAGTTCGACAGCGTAGGCCGTTTGGACAGTTCATTCCCGGGATGTGCGTTCTATACAGAAAACGAACAGTTCGACCGTTTCTGCACAAAACAGATGCGTACTTCCAATCCGCTTCACTGGCTTTCCATCTGCACCCCTAACTATACGCACGATGCCTTCATAAGGTATGGATTGCGCCTTGGAGTTAACGTAATATGCGAAAAACCGCTTGTCCTCAATCCTTATAACATTGACAATCTCATAGAGATTGAAAAGGAATCCGGTCATCAGGCATATACCATACTTCAATTGAGATTGCACCCGGCCATAATGGCATTGAAACAGAAGGTTGACAACGGACCTGCTGACAAAGTATATGACGTGGACCTGACATACATTACATCCCGTGGAATGTGGTATTACTCATCATGGAAAGGTGACATTCACAAAAGCGGAGGTGTGGCAACAAACATTGGAGTACATTTCTATGACATGCTTCAATGGATATTCGGCCCGGTTGAAAAGAATATCGTTCATGTCATGAGCTTTGACAGGGTGGCAGGTTATCTTGAACTTAAAAAAGCAAGGGTACGTTACTTCCTGAGCATAAATTCCGCCTGTCTGCCAGAAAACGCAGTTCAAGGTGAGAAAAAAACTTTCCGTACCCTTAATATAAACGGTGAGGAATTTGAATTCAGCGCAGGATTCACCGAACTTCATACGCAGAGTTACAAAAAGATTCTTGGTGGAGAGGGCTTCCGCATATCTGAAGCATACAACTGCATTCAAATAGTGAGTGAAATAAGAAGGTCAACACCTATTGGACTGAAAGGGGATTACCATCCGCTGGCAAAACTTCCTCTTGCCAAGCATCCTTTCGGTTGGGATGATGCAAGATAAGTTTTGCAATCCAAGCATGTAATGTTATCTTTGTAGATATAATAATTTTGAAAATTATGTCTGAAGATAACAAATTAAATCTGGAGCTCAATGCAGAAACTGCAAAGGGCTCTTATTCTAATCTGGCAATCGTATCACATTCATCAAGTGAATTTGTGGTGGATTTTGCAAAAGTTCTGCCCGCCATGGCAAAAGCGCTGGTTTCCGAGCGTATAATAATGACTCCTGAGAATGCCAAAAGGCTGTTGTTGGCATTGAACGACAACATTCAGAAATATGAGTCAGAATTCGGCCCCATTGTTTTCCATGGCACAAAAGACAACGGAATCATTCCTCCAATACCTTTCGGTTCTCCAAAAGGACTGGCATAATCAAAGGCGGACTTTTTTGAAATCTTATACGGCATAAATGAAAATAGTTGTATTGGCTAAACAGGTTCCAGATACCAGGAATGTTGGAAAAGACGCAATGACTCAGCAGGGCACTGTTAACAGAGCTGCCCTGGATGCGATTTTCAACCCTGAGGATATGAATGCCTTGGAAGAGGCTCTCAAAATCAAGGACAAATACAGAATAAATAATGAATCCTGCACGATTTCCGTTCTCACAATGGGACCGGCAAGAGCTTCTCAGATACTGAAAGAAGCCCTTTATCGTGGTGCAGATGAAGGTATTCTGCTTTCGGATGCAAAATTTGCAGGTGCAGATACACTGGCAACCTCATACGCGCTTGCAACCGCCATAAAAAAGTTGAATCCGGATATAATATTTGCCGGAAGACAGGCAATAGACGGTGATACCGCACAGGTTGGGCCGCAGATTGCTCAGGAGCTTGGAATACCACAGATTACATACGCTATTGATATATTGGATGTCTCAAAGGGCTCAATCATAGTGAAACGGACCATTGAAAACGGCGTGGAAACAGTTGAATCAGTTTTACCTGCTTTAGTCACTGTATGCGGCTCCGCATCGAAACCGAGATACGCCAACGCAAAGTTCCTTATGAAGTACAAGGACTTCAATGACTTCACGGTACTGAACGTTGATTCCATAGGCGGTGATGCCATGCGGTATGGCAGTGCCGGTTCACCTACCAAAGTGAAAAAGATTGAGAACATAGTATTCACAAGCAAAGAAGCGAAAGTCATTGAACCAAATGACGCTTCATTGGAAGAACTTGTTCAGGAACTTATTGCCAACCACACCATAGGCTGAACTTAAAGACTTGTGATTATGAACAATATACTTGTATTTTGCCAGAATGATGGAGGCAGGATTGCAGACGTTTCCTTGGAACTGCTCACAAAGGCCCGCGAACTTGCCAAGTCATTGAACTGTGAAGTTGAAGCATTCCTGGCCGGATGGAAACTTGAAGAGCCGGCAAGCGAACTGTTTCATTGGGGTGCTTCAAGGGTATATCTGGCTCTCAGCCCAAGACTGGAATTTTACAGGACCCTGCCTTACAGTGCGGTTCTTGAAGCAGTCATTGAAAACAACAAACCTCAGATAGTTCTTTTCGGCGCAACACCCGTAGGAAGGGACCTGGCACCAAGAGTATCCTCATATCTCAAGAGCGGACAAGTCGGATCGTAGCCATGTCGTTC
>JAZRWT010000022.1:0-13958 GCA_045599845.1 Candidatus Egerieisoma sp.
GGGTTATAGAGGTGGCTCATAAGGAGATGAAGGGCTTGCTCAACCTCGGAAAATGCCAGTGCATCGACTTCGCTGGGCAGATTGCTGGGCTGTCGCTGTGCATGATACAATACAATATCCTCGGCTGCGTGAAGCGGTTCGTGGCATACGAGACCATCGGGGGCCTCTTCGCTGAGGTCACCGGTGAGACTGTTGAACTTTCAGTCGCCCAGAGAATCTGGGGACTGATCGTAGAGGTCATCAACGTCATTGCAGGGTTCATAGCCTGTGATCCGTTCGAACTTATTGAAAACGTAATAAACAACAACAATCAAATCAAAGCAGTGAAGCAGGCCTTCGACCGGCTCGACCTAGCCGGAGCGGCGGCCTAAATCACTTGCGAAACTTGAGTAAGATTGATTTCGGTTGGTACGACAAATTCTTCGGCCCCCGCAAAAACAGTTCATTCAAGATTTACCTCGGAATTATAACAGGTCCCGCCAATTATGCCACACGACAGCGATATGAAGATGGCACCGAGAAGGTGTGTGCTTTGATGGGCTGCTGCGGCAGGAATATTGAAGGGCGCATCTTCTATGGTGTTCACTATACCTTGCCCGTCATTATCCACGAATGTAACCATTCTTACTGCAATCCGCTCAACGAAGAGGTTTGGGACAAGATTAAGGATAAAGCTACGGAAATCTTTACTCCCAATGCAGAGTTCTATATTTCAATTGCATACGGGAACCCGCTCTTTGTCATGAATGAGACATTCGTAGAAGCCTGTGTCGTCCGATATCTGATGTCGCACCCTGTAGACTTGAAAGGTATTACCATCGAAGACTGGATTCTGATGGACGAGATCGACAAAAAGTTCGTGATGATCAGAGACATTATCGATGTTCTGGAGGAGCGGGAGGCAGATTATGGTAAATACCCTACGATGAGCGATTTCATGCCTCGCTACGTTGAGACAATAAATGGAATGAAATGAATCTCCTTGAATAACATCCCCAATATCATATCAGACTCCAGGGCAATCGCGGCACTGGTGATGCTTCTCTTCCCTACATTCAGCGGCCCTTTCTGGATACTCTACTGCTGGTGTGGATTCTCCGATATGATTGACGGGGCGTTGGCGAGGGAACTCGGTTCGGTCAGCGGGACAGGTGCGGTGATTGACAGCCTGGCGGATCTGGTTTCTGTTATCTGCTCCGCCATGTTGGTTCTGCCAACAATTGATTTGTCTTTTGGACGTTGTCGTGGATTGCAGCAATCGGAACCGTCAAGCTTGTTGGCATTACTACCGGATACTGCAGGCTTCGGAAACCTGCCATTCCACAATCAGTGTTAGCGGTGCTTCTGTATAGGGTCCTCGTCTTTCCGCACAAGACCATCCAGCGTTTTTGAAGGTTGTGCACGATTTTTCCGCAGACCTTGTAACGTTTGCCCGAACCTTGCACTCTTCTCCAGAAACCTTGTACACTGTGACAGACACTGATTCTTCATGACACTTGCGGAATCGTAAGTATTGGACAGGAGACAGACGGATTCTGTATGAAACAAGCAAATCTGGAAGTTCTGTACAGGAAACGGCAAAATCCTGTACCGAACGAGAAGAATCAGGCGTTTCGTACAGGAAAAGAGCAAATCCTGTACCAGACGAGAAGAATAGGACATTTCGTACAGGAAAAGAGCAAATCCTGTACCAGACGAGCAAATACAGGCATTCTGTACGGTATATGGCTTAATTCTGTACGGGATGTAGCGGCGGATTGGCAAAGCATTGTGGCAGAGGCATTGTGGCACCGCCGCTGGCCTTATACCCAAGCCAGCGGCTACAACGGGAAGCGCTGCATGGAGCTTTCATGGGCCCCATTGGCGCTTCCGCTGTTGCCAGCTCATTCGTTTTCTGACCAAGTGTGCTCAATACCACCTATTCAACAGGTACTGAGCATAGTTGCCGCAAGCAGCTTTGGCACAAACAACGGACGAAACAACTCGCCCGCCATACGGCACAAAACTCGTGTAATTGTGGACAACAATGATGAAACGGCCACAAAATCAAGGTTTTTGTGGAAAAAGTGAGCAATTTCATCTGTTTATCCACAAATCATGGCCATTTCTGGACAAATTGCTGTTCGCGGCCACAATATTGCGCAAATTGTGGCCGGCACAATGAATGTTACTGTGATTCGCATGGAATCAGTGTGCGTGAATGCTGTTGCCTGCCCCTTTCGTTCAACAATATCGTCTGACATTATCATTGATAAAACACAACCGAACCGATGTGCTGTGACGCCGCCGAAAAACAGGCATTTTTTCGGACGTTTTCTGCCAAGCGGCCGAAATATCGGCGATTTTTCGGCGAAACGTTGAAATTTTTGCCATTTGGCCGAAAATATGCCCATTTCTCGGCCGGGATGCTCCGAGTGTCCGAGATTCTGCCGTTTTCTCGGCCGTTTGGTAACCAAGACCGCATCAGCGGCCTAGCGGAGGGCGCGAACCTGCTGGAATGCGAAAACTTGCGGAAAGAAAGCGGAGAGTTGCGAAAAGCAGCAGGTTCGGTATAGCCCAGGAGCGGGAATAGGCAAAATGTGGCGGAAGGCAGTGGAATATGAAAAAGCTTTGCCCAGGAAAGGCAAAGCTTTTCAGATGAACCGCCTGACGCATCCAAACGGGAGGAGGAGGCACGAATGCAGCCACCAGACGGGAAGAGGCACAAAGGCAGCAACTAAGCGGAAGGAGGCACGAATGCAACCATCAGACGGGAGAAAGCACGAATGCCGCAAACAAGCGGATAACAAAAGGCGGGAAACGGTCACGATTCAACAGGCACATTTTATTCAAAATCATTCACATATATTTTGCTGGTAATAAAATATGAATTATATTTGCGATTGGAATGTGAGGGTGACCGCAGTGCGGTTGCCCTTTATCTTTGCCAGATTATTATCCAAGATACTGAATTATGTTGCAAAAAGCAGAAATCAAGCAGGTTATAGAACCATATCTTCAGGAACACAATCTGTTTCTGGTAAACATTGGCATATCGGCAGGAAATGATGTTGAGATTTACATTGATAGAATGAGCGGGGAAGTGAGCATAGATGACTGCGCAGCCATCAACGACATTTTCGAGAATGCGTTTGACAGGGAGAAGGAAGACTATTCACTCATGGTAAGCTCGGCAGGGCTTGACATGCCTTTCATGGTAGCAAAGCAGTTTGAGAAGTTCATGGGAAGCCCGGTTCAGCTGAACTTGAAAAAAGGAGGCTGGGTGAAGGGCACACTCTCGGGATATTCGGAAGAGGGCATAGAAATCACTGTAACCAGGATGGTGAAGGAGGAAGGAATCAAGAAAAAAGTTGAGAGGAAGATTGCCACCCTGTATCCGCATACGGAAGTCAGGAGCTGCAAGGCTGTTGTGGAATTCAAATAAGATAAAAAACTGTAAAAAAATAATATCAAACAAAGATCATAGCAATGGAAGGTTTAAACCTTGTAAGTTCATTTGCAGAGTTCAAGGAACTTAAGAATATTGACAGGCCAACAATGATGAGCGTGCTGGAAGACATATTCCGCACACAATTGGCAAGAATGTATGGTTCGGCAGACAATTTCAACATCATCATCAACATTGATAAGGGTGACCTTGAAATATGGCGTAACCGTGAGGTGGTTGAAACTGTTGAAGACCCTAACACACAGATATCAAAGGAAGAAGTTGACAAGATAGACGACTCTTACGAGATTGGCGAGGAATACTCGGAGGAAGTAAAACTCAGCAGTTTCGGTAGAAGAGGCATACTCAACCTCAGACAGAATCTGCAGAGCAGGATTTCCGATATAGAGAAGGCCAATCTCTACAATTCATACAAGGAGAGAATAGGAGAAGTTCTTGTTGGCGAAGCTTATCAGGCCTGGAAGAAGGAAGTTCTTGTAATGGACGAGGACGGAAATGAACTTCTGCTTCCAAGGACCGAACAGATTCCTTACGATTCATTCCATAAGGGCGATACTGTGAAGGCCGTTATAAAGAGCGTAGAAATGAGAAACAGCAACCCTGTAATAACACTTTCCAGGACATCTGAAGTCTTCCTGCAGAAACTGTTCGAACAGGAAGTTCCTGAGGTTTTCGACGGTCTTATCACAATAAAGAAAATCGTGAGGATGCCTGGCGAAAGGGCAAAGGTTGCAGTTGAATCATACGATGACAGGATAGATCCTGTTGGAGCCTGTGTAGGTGTGAAAGGTTCCCGTATCCATGGTATTGTAAGGGAACTCAGGAACGAGAACATAGATGTCATAAACTGGACAAGCAATGAGCAGCTGCTGGTGCAGAGAGCTCTCTCGCCTGCAAAAATCACTTCCATAAAGATAAGCGAGGAAGACAAGAAAATCTACGTTTCCCTCAAGCCGTCTGAAGTTTCTCTGGCAATAGGCAAGGGAGGCAGCAACATAAAGCTGGCAGGCATGCTGCTTGGAAAGGAGATTGAAGTGTTCAGGGAGCTTGACGAGGAGGAGGAGGATGTTCTTCTCAGCGATTTCAACGATGAGATAGATCAGTGGATCATAGATGCTCTCAAGGCAATTGGATGTGACACCGCAAAGAGCGTGCTCGCCCTCACAGTTGAGGATATAAGCAAGCGTGCGGACCTTGAGACAGAAACCGTGGAAGAAGTACAGAGGATACTCAAAGCTGAATTTGAGGAGTAACTGAAAAAATAATTAACATTTCCTAAAAACAAATATGGCAGAACTGGAGTCAATACGAATAAACAAAGTTTTGAAGGAATTCAATATAGGCATGGGTACGCTTGTTGATTTCCTCAAGTCAAAAGGAATAGAGGCCGAATCAAATCCTAATTTCAAAATCAGCGGCAGTGCATACGAACTTGTTGCCAAGGAATTCAAGAAGGAAATAACCATCAAGGAGGAATCAAAGAAGATTGCTCTCAAGGTCAAGGATTTTGCCAAGAATGAAATGAAGCAGTCCGCTACCAAGGCGGAGCCTAAACCTGAACCGAAGTTTGAAATCAAAGCTGAAACCAAGGTTGAGACCAAACCCGACATCAAGCCTGAAATCAAAGCCGGGAGCAAAGCTGCCATCAAACCTGAAATCAAGGCTGAACCGGCAGTTGAACCTGCTGCAGTGCCTGTAGTCGAGCCTGCAGCCATGACTAAGGCCGAGCCGGAAGTTGAAGTGAAGATTGAGTCCAAGCCCGAAATCAAAGCCCAGACAAAGCCTTCTGTAACTCCAGCACCAGCTGAAGTGGAAACTGTCAAGGCAGTTCCGGTGCCTGCCCCAAAAGAAGTTGAGCAGATTTCCATCCAGCCGAAAGCAGAGACTGCCGCAAAGCAGGAAGAAGTGTTCAGAACGAGCATAAGCGAACTGCATGCACCAAAGAATCTTGGTACAATAGACCTCAATCGCAAGAAGGTTCAGGCCGCACCTGCTGTTGACTCCGCAGCGCCAAAGACCAGTACCCAAAAGCCTGCTGAAACCGCTCCTGTGATTGAGCACATTGAAACGAAAGTTGAAAGACTTACAGGTCCCAACATAAAGGGAACCATTGATTTGAGCCAGTTCGAGAAGAAGAAGGAAAACAAGCAGAAGAACGGAAAGAGAGAAAGGATACATAAACAGAAGGAAAAGGTTGACGTTGCCCACGAAGCCGGAAAAAATCCAACCTCCGCCAATTTCGGAAAAGGACAGGGACAGAAGAACGGGCAATTCCACCAGAACCAGCAGAATCAGCAAGGTTCTCTCAAACATAACAGGAAAGACAAGTTCAAGCCTATAAAGAACGAAATCGATGACGATGAAGTTCAAAAACAGATAAAGGAAACCTACCAGAGAATGGTGGAAAGCAAGGGCAAGACCAAGGGCAGCAAATACAGAAGAGAGAAGAGGGAGCTCATGAGCCAAAGGCAGATGGAAGAGGAGGAGATGGAGCAGATGCAGAGCAAGATTCTCAAGCTCACCGAATTTGTAACCGTAAACGATCTTTCTGTAATGATGAACGTGCCTGTTACCCAGGTAATAGGTGCTTGCATGAACCTTGGACTCATGGTGTCAATCAATCAGAGACTGGATGCCGAGGCGCTGGTCCTTGTAGCGGAAGAATTCGGATATACGGTTGAATTCGTAACAGCGGACATCCAGGAAGCCATAAATGAGGAAAATGATGTTGACAGACCGGAGGATATGGTAAGCAGACCTCCTATCGTTACGGTAATGGGACATGTTGACCATGGTAAGACATCATTGCTTGACTATGTAAGGAAATCCAACGTGATTGCCGGCGAGGCCGGTGGCATAACCCAGCACATTGGAGCATACAATGTGAAACTCCCTTCAGGCAGAAGAATCACCTTCCTTGACACTCCTGGTCACGAAGCCTTCACTGCCATGCGTGCCCGTGGAGCAAAGATCACAGACGTTGCCATTATCATAATTGCAGCGGACGATGCCATAATGCCTCAGACCGTAGAGGCCATAAACCATGCTCAGGCTGCTGGCGTTCCAATGATTTTTGCCATTAACAAAATAGACAAACCTGGAGCCAACCCTGAAAAGATAAGGGAGCAGCTTTCAAACATGAATATTCTTGTTGAGGACTGGGGCGGCAAATACCAATGTCAGGAAATTTCCGCAAAGAAAGGCATTGGAGTTGAAGACCTCCTTGAAAAGGTGCTGCTTGAGGCCGATATGCTGGAACTCAAGGCTAATCCTTCCAAGAAGGCTGTTGGCTCTGTCATTGAATCCGCACTTGACAAAGGACGTGGATATGTTGCAACCATTCTTGTACAGAGCGGTACGCTCCATGTTGGTGACATTATGCTTTCAGGCTGTTATACCGGAAGAGTCAAGGCCATGTTCAACGAAAGAGGTCAGAAGGTTTCTGAAGCGGGACCTTCCACTCCTGTATCTATTCTCGGTTTGAACGGAGCCCCTACAGCAGGCGAAAACTTCAATATTTTCGAAGACGAGAAGGAAGCCAGGGACATTGCCAACAAGAGGGAGCAACTGATAAGGATTCAGGGATTGAAGACTCAGAAACACATCACTTTGGAAGAGATAGGCCGCCGTATTGCCATTGGCAACTTCAAGGAGCTCAACTTCATTATCAAGGGTGATGTGGATGGATCAATAGAGGCTCTGTCCGATTCAATCATAAAGCTTTCTACAGAAGAAGTGAGGGTGAATGTCATCCACAAGGCTGTTGGTGCAATTTCAGAATCAGATGTTCTTCTTGCAGCCGCTTCCAATGCAATTATCATTGGCTTCCAGGTAAGGCCTGCAGCACAGGCAAGGAAGCTTGCAGACAAGGAAGAGATTGAAATAAGGCTCTATTCAGTAATCTACGACGCCATCAATGAAATCAAGAGCGGTATCGAAGGTATGCTTGCTCCTGAAGAGAAGGAGGAAATCACTGCTACAGCAGAAGTCAAGGAAACATTCAAGATATCAAAAGTTGGAACTATCGCAGGTTGCGTAGTGAAGGAAGGCAAACTTTCAAGAAGCGCCAAAGTGAGGGTGATCAGAGACGGCATAGTGGTATATACCGGTGTTCTGGGTTCACTCAAGCGTTTCAAGGACGATGCCAAGGAAGTTATCAGCGGGCAGGATTGCGGTTTGAACATAGAGAACTACAACGATATTAAGATCGGGGATGTTGTTGAGGCATACCAGATTGTTGAAGTTAAGAGGACTTTGTAAAAAATTTCTTATATTTGCCGGCGCAAAAAAAGCTGAAGCTTTTGGTGCAATGGGGTCCTTAAAGGACTGAGTAACACATTTTAAATTCAATCATTATGCAGATTTTCACATTGAACGTAAGTCCAAGAACACTTGGCAACAAACAGAGCGTAAAGCAGATCCGCAGAGCCGGAATGGTTCCTGCAATAGTTTACGGAAATGGTATCGAGAACATTAACTTCAACGTTAATCTCAAAGAGCTCAAGAAATTGCTCGCTTCTCCAAAATCTTTCCTCATCAACCTTAAGTTCGAGGACAAGGAGCAGCTTGCAACTCTTCACGATATTCAGTTCCATCCGCTTTCAGATGAGCCTATTCACGTTGACTTCCTTGCAGTTTCAGACAGCAAGCCTGTTGTAATTGCTGTTCCTGTTGTAATCACAGGTAACTCAGAGGGTGTTAAACAGGGCGGTAAGCTTGTTGTAAGCGTAAGGAAACTCAAAGTTTCTGCCATGAAGGACAATCTTCCTGATGAGCTCACAGTTGACATTACCAAACTCGGACTTGGCAAGGCTATCAATGCCGGTGACCTTCACTATGACAATGTTCAGATGGTTTCTCCAAAAGGTACCATTGTATGCGCTGTCAAGGCCACACGTGCTTCAGCAACAGCTGAGGCTTCAGAAGAGGCAAAATAAAGTCTGTTTGATTCACAAGACAGGTTTGGCATATAGTCATTGTATGCCAGACCTTTTTTAATGCTATGAATTATCTTATTGTTGGTTTGGGAAACATTGGTGCCGAATATGCCGGAACACGGCATAATTCCGGTTTTCTGGTGCTGGACCATTTCATTGAAGAATTTGAAGGTGTCAGATTCAGTTCAAACCGTTACGCTTCAGTGGCCGAACTGTCTTTCAGAGGCAACAAAGTAATACTCGTAAAACCTTCAACTTACATGAACCTCAGCGGCAAAGCCGTGAGATATTGGCTGAACGAAACAAAATGCAAGAATGAAAATCTTCTTGTAGTTGTTGATGACATAGCCATTCCTTTTGGCACATTACGGATGCGCAAGGCAGGAAGTGACGGAGGCCACAATGGCCTCAAGAACATTACGGATTGCCTTGGAGGAAGCAATTGGGCCAGGTTGAGAGTTGGTGTGGGAAGCAACTTCAACAAAGGCGGACAGATTGACTATGTTCTTGGCGAATGGTCTGAAGAAGAAACCAAAGGCATGCCGGAATTGCTTGACAGGGCATGCAAGGCAATAAAGGCTTTCATAACAATGGGGCCTGACAGGGCAATGAACATATGCAACACCAAACCCAAGGAAATAAAAACAGAAGAAAAGCCTGATTGATATCAGGCTTTTTTTGTTGAGAAATATTTTCTTTGAAACAATATCAAGTATATCACGCTGCAGCTTATGCACGCATCGGCAAAGTTGAAAATATACTGGAAAAATACGAATTTATCAGTTTCTATTATAGGGAAATAGAACATATCTACAACCTTGCCCAAAAAAGGTCTGTGCAGTATGGCGCCTGTAACAGGATCAACCGCGCCGAAAATCATCTCATAGAAAATACAATCGATTGCGTTGCCTATTGCGCCTACCAGAATCAGAGAAATCCCGATTATCACACCTGTTGGTGCCTTTTGCACCAGGAGGCGGCACTTGAGATACCAAATCAATGCACAAATGAGCACAAGGCGGAATGTAGTAAGCAGGATTTTTCCTATATAATCCCCCCATTGTATTCCCAACGCCATTCCGTTGTTCTCTATGAAACATATTCTGAACCAGGAGCCGAATACATTCACAGACTCGCCCGGGGCCATATTGGTCTTGACAACCATTTTTATAGCCTGGTCGATAATAACGAGCAGCACTACAAAAACAGTTACGAACCACCCTTTTGAAAAAGACAGTCTCACTTGATTTTACCTTTTGTTTTTTGCCTCTATGCTAAGTGTAGCATGAGGAACTACCATAAGTCTTTCCTTTGGAATAAGTTTACCTGTTTCACGACAGATACCATAAGTCTTGTTCTCAATCCTTACGAGCGCCGCCTCAAGGTTTTGAATGAACTTGTACTGCCTTGCGGCCAATTGTCCGCTTTCTTCCTTAGAAAGAGCTGTAGCGCCTTCTTCAAGCACTTTGAATGTTGGCGAGGTATCTTCAACGTCGTTGCTTGTGCTGTGCGTCATTGCCTGCTTGAGAACTTCATAATCTGCACGGGCCTTCTCAAGTTTCTTGAGAATAAGTTCCTTGAATTCCTGAAGCTCCTCATCGCTGTAACGCAACTTCATGGAAGGTGCATTTTGTACGCTGTCTGATTCGCTCATATCCTTAATGATTTAAATGTCAGTTCCAAATGTAGCAATTAATTGTGATTTAAGCAAATGCTAAATCCTTTCAATCTTGATTACAAGCACCTGTCCTTCTTCCCATTCCGCCTTGCAGCAGCCTCCAGCGGCATTGACGGTACTTGACTCCGGTACAGAAATTTTTTCATTGAATGAAATTGATTCAGTCAATGTCTGTGAGCGGACATATGCGCCGAATGATTCAAGAGCATTCTCAATGCATTCACTGCTTCCTCCGCAAACTTTCAATTCAAGTTTGATTCTGTCCGTGACTTCGAGTCTGCATTCCTTGCGGGCATTCTGTATTCTGTTAACAAGCTCACGGGCTATGCCTTCGCGCCTGAGTTCTTCTGTTATCGTTATGTCCAGAGCTATTGTAAGCTGTCCCATTGATGCAACGAGCCAACCCGGCATATCTTCAGAGGATATCTGGTAATCTTCAGGGACAAGTTCCACCTGCAGATTATCAAGCTGGAAAGTATATGTCCCCCCCTTTTCTATGGCCGCAATCTGCTGTTGCGTGAAATTGGCGAAAGCGGCTGCTATGCCTTTCATAGCGGCGCCGTATTTCTTGCCCAAAGTTTTGAAATTAGGTTTGATTTTCTTGGTGATAAGACCGGTGGTATCGCTGATGAATTCCATTTCCTTCACGTTCACCTCATTGAGAATCAAGTTCTTGACTTTCTCAAGCTTCTCCTTTATGGTATTGTCGAGAACTGGAACAATCATTTTGGCAAGCGGTTTGCGCACATTTATGTTAACCTTGCGGCGCAAACTCAGAACCATTGAACTTGCATTCTGGGCCAATGCCATCTGCATTTCAAGGTCAGCATCAATCAAGGACTCGTTGGCAGAAGGCATAAGAGTGTGGTGAACAGAGGTCTCGCTGTGTTTCCCGCTTACAGCATTCAAATCCAGGAAGAGCCTGTCCATGAAGAACGGAGCTATAGGAGCACCCAGGATTGCCACTGTTTCAAGGCAATCATATAAAGTCTGGTAAGCACTCAATTTATCCTGGCTCATTGCAGTACCCCAGAAACGTTTTCTTCCCAAACGCACATACCAGTTGCTCAAATTATCACATACAAAGTCCTGGATGAGTCTTCCGGCACCTGTAATATCATAATTTTCGTAGCATTCCCTTACATTCCTGATAAGTGTGTTCAAATAGGAAACAACCCACCTGTCAAGTTCAGGACGTTCGTTCACCGGTATTTCAGGGGCTTTTGCATCAAAACCATCGACATTTGCGTATAGCGCAAAGAATGAATATGTATTGTAAAGGGTTCCAAAGAATTTCCTCTTGATTTCATCAACTCCTGCGGTATCGAACTTGAGATTGTCCCAAGGCTGGGCGTTGGTAAGCATGTACCATCGGAGTGCATCTGCTCCATAGGTGTCAAGAGCCTTGAACGGATCAACCGCATTGCCAAGGCGCTTGCTCATTTTCATTCCGTTCTTGTCAAGTACAAGGCCGTTGGATATCACGCTCTTGTATGCAACGCTGTCAAAAGCCATTGTAGCAATTGCGTGAAGTGTGTAGAACCAGCCTCTGGTCTGGTCAACACCCTCGGCAATGAAGTCAGCAGGGAAGTTCCTGCCGTTATCAATCAGTTCCTTGTTCTCGAACGGATAGTGGAGCTGGGCGTATGGCATAGAACCGGAATCGAACCAGACGTCTATAAGGTCAAGTTCACGTTTCATTGGCTTGCCGGCATCCGATACGAGAATTATATCATCAACGTATGGTCTGTGAAGGTCTATCCGTTCATAATTCTCCTTGGTATACTCGCCTGGCACGAAGCCCCTGACCTTGTATGGATTCTCTTTCATGAACCCTGCGGCAATTGACTTCTCTATTTCAGCATATAATTCCTCAATTGAGCCTATGCATTTCTCGGCGCCGTCCTCATCTCTCCAGATAGGAAGCGGTGTTCCCCAGTAACGGCTTCTGCTCAGGTTCCAGTCATTGAGATTTTCCAACCATTTGCCGAATCTTCCGCTGCCTGTTGATTCAGGCTTCCAATTAATGGTCCTGTTCAGTTCGTACATCCTTTCCTTGGCTGCACTTGCCTTTATGAACCAGCTGTCCAGTGGATAATAGAGCACAGGCTTGTCAGTTCTCCAACAATGAGGATAGTTGTGTACATGCTTTTCAATCTTGAAAACCTTGTTCTGGCCTTTCATCATAAGGCACAGGGTAACATCCAGATTGGCAGCTGCGCCTGCCGCCTTTTCATCATATTTGCCGTTCACTGTGAACTGAGGATCATACGCATTCTTTACCCATGCCCCCTCGAATTCCTTGTAAAGTTCGAGATTTACGAAATTCTTCACGAATTCAGGATCAAGTTCCGATGTATTGTAGAACTTGCCTGTGAGGTCAACCATAGGACGTGTTTCACCCTTGCGGTTGATCATGAACAGACTTGGAATTCCTGCAGCCTTGGCAACAAATGCATCATCCGCTCCGAATGTAGGTGCAATATGAACTATTCCTGTACCATCTTCAGTTGTTACATAATCTCCAGGGATTATTCTGAAAGCTTTCTCCGATGCATCCGCTATCTTTATTCCTGAAGCGCAATCAACTGCCGAGCCGCAATCTGTCCCTGCCAGTTCAACAGGTTTGACCCAAGGAATGAGCTGCTCATATTTCATTCCAACCAGATCCGAACCTTTGTATTCCCCCACAATCTGGAAAGGAACGAGTTTGTCTCCCGGTTTGTAATCCTCAAGTGCAATTCCTTCAGCCTTCTTATTGAAATGGGAATAAAGCAGAGGCTTGCCGAGAACCACAGTTATTTTTTCACCGGTATATGAATTGTATGAACGTACGGCAACGTAATCTATCTTAGGACCAACCCACAAAGCCACGTTGGAAGGAAGAGTCCAAGGAGTTGTTGTCCAAGCTATGAAGTAAGGAGTGCCCCAGCCGGTCATCTCAGGTTTAGGATCCAGCATTTTGAATTGGCCCACACATGTAGTATCCTTTACATCGCGATAGCAGCCCGGCTGGTTGAGTTCATGCGAGCTGAGGCCTGTGCCGGCAGCTGGAGAATATGGCTGTATGGTATAACCTTTATATAGAAGGCCTTTGTTGTAAAGTTTCTTGAGCAGATACCACAGTGTTTCAATATATCGGTTGTCATAGGTGATATAAGGGTTGTCCATATCAACCCAATAACCTATCCGCTGAGTAAGGTTGACCCATTCAGCGGTATATTTCATGACCTCCTTGCGGCATGCGGCATTGTAATCATCAACGGATATTTTCTTTCCAATATCTTCCTTGGTTATACCAAGCATTTTCTCAACACCAAGTTCCACAGGAAGTCCGTGAGTATCCCATCCCGCCTTCCTCTTCACAAGATATCCGCACTGAGTCTTGTAACGGCATACGGCGTCCTTGATACTTCTTGCCATGACGTGATGGATTCCCGGCATTCCGTTCGCCGATGGAGGTCCCTCAAAGAAAATGAATTCAGGACCGGCTTCCCTGAGCTTCAAAGTACGTTCAAAGCAATTCTCCTTTTTCCATTTTTCAAGCACGCTTGCATTTACCTCAACAAGGTCCAAATTTTTATACTCTGCAAATCCCATAGTTCAATTGATTTTTGAAAGCCACAAAGATACGAAAATCACTACAATATCTTATATTTTTCATATATTTGGCCTTTGAATCAAAACAATGGCATATATGAGTGTGAATGTATTCGACCTGGTATTTGGAACTATTATAATTGCAATGGCTATCATTGGTGCGTTCAAAGGTTTCATAAGACAGATAGTGGGCCTGCTTTCCGTATTCGCAGGTGTATGGTGCGCATTCAAGCTCAGTTCATGGGCAGCATTGAAAGTTCAGAACTGGTGCCACGCAGGTGAAAAGGCAATTTAC
>JAZRWT010000023.1:0-2932 GCA_045599845.1 Candidatus Egerieisoma sp.
TATAGCCCGTTTGTTTTTGATATTGAACTTTATGTCTTCGTTGAAATAACTTACCATAAGTATGTTAAAAAAATATTGTTTCAGAACTTAAATTAGTATCTTTGTAAGATACAAATCGCAGGTGCAAATCTACGAACAAAAAGACTTTAGTTATATAACATAAAATCAAAAATCAAAAATTATGGCAAAAGTAAGTGTAATTGGAGCAGGTAACGTTGGTGCAACAGTTGCCAATGCAATTCTTCACATGAAATTCTGCTCAGAGGTTGTTCTTCTTGATATTAAAGAAGGCGTTTCAGAAGGTAAGGCTCTTGATATGACCCAGACTTCTATTCAGTATGGTTTCAACACCAAGGTTACAGGTGTTACAAACAAATACGAAGCAACAGCTGAATCAGATGTAGTTGTTATTACTTCAGGTATTCCAAGAAAACCTGGTATGACAAGAGAAGAACTCATTGGCGTAAATGCCGGTATTGTTAACGGTGTTGTAGCAAACGTTCTTAAATATTCTCCTAACGCTATTATAGTTATCATTGCAAACCCAATGGATACAATGACTTACCTTACCTACAAGACAGCAGGTATTGCTAAGAACAAAGTAATTGGTATGGGTGGAATTCTTGATAGCAGCAGATTCTCTACATATCTTTCACAAGCTATGAACGTTCCACAGTCAGACATTCAGGCTATGGTTATAGGTGGTCACGGTGATACAACTATGATTCCTCTTATCAGATTTGCAAACTACAAAGGCATTCCTGCACAGCAGATGCTTTCAAAGGAAGTTGCTGACAAGGTTGTTGCAGACACAATGGTTGGTGGCGCAACTCTTACAAAACTTCTTGGAACAAGTGCATGGTACGCTCCAGGTGCTTCTGCAGCTGTTCTCGTTAAATCAATTATCCTCAATGAGCATAAAACATTCCCTTGCTGCGTAGCATTGGATGGTGAGTATGGTCAGAACGATATTTGCATAGGTGTTCCTGTAGTACTTGGCAAAGACGGTATTGAGAAGATAGTTGAACTTGACCTCAACGAGGAAGAGAAAGCTCTCTTCGAGAAGAGCGCAGCTGCTGTTAAGAAAACCAACAGTGTCCTCAAAGAGATGGGTCTTGTTAAATAGTTGAGTTTCAATATTATAAGATTCTTTAAATCATATTTATCTTAAGCTGAACAAACCCATTTATAGAAAAACGGGGCTGACTGAAAAGTCAGCCTCATTTTTTATCCTCAATGCTTGCAACTACTCATTGTGGCATGTTGTTTCCACATGGCTTCAGCTGATGTCAAAAGCTGCTTCAACTAATTTAACAAAAGTCTCACTACGCTCCTACCCTACCAAAGAAAATTATTGAAAGGCCAGCGGCCTGCATGTATCTCGGCAACCATCTTATAGAGGTCGTTGCGCAGTTTGTTTATATTGACCTTATCCTTGGCAGAAATGAAAACTGCAGGCATGTTTTCCTTGTACATATAACTGTTCCTCAAATCTTCAAGAGAAAGATTCCTCTTGCCAGGTTCGTCCAGGTCAAATTCAGAGGCAGGAGTGTAGGTATATGCATCTATCTTATTGAAAATCATAACAGTAGGCTTATCAGCACAACCTATCTCCTTGAGTGTTTGCTTAACAACTGAAACTTGTTCTTCATAATTTGGATGTGATATGTCAACTACATGAAGCAGTATGTCAGCCTCACGGACTTCATCAAGAGTACTTTTAAAAGATTCTACCAGTTGATGAGGAAGCTTGTTAATAAATCCAACTGTATCACTGAGCAAAAAAGGAACATTTTCTATAACAACCTTGCGTACGGTGGTATCAAGAGTGGCAAAAAGTTTGTTTTCTGCAAACACAGAAGATTTGGAAAGAACATTCATGAGTGTGCTCTTTCCGGCATTTGTATATCCAACTAAAGAAATTCGTACAAGTGCTCCCCTATTGCCCCTTTGTGAAACCATCTGTTTGTCAATCTTCTTGAGCTGCTCCTTCAAACGGCTGATTTTATCAAGAATGATACGGCGGTCTGTCTCTATCTGACTTTCTCCCGGGCCTCTCATTCCAATGCCTCCCCTCTGTCTTTCCAAATGGGTCCACATTCGTGTAAGTCTAGGAAGAAGATATTGATATTGAGCAAGTTCCACCTGAGTTTTGGCATAAGCTGTCTGTGCTCGCTGAGCAAAGATATCAAGGATAAGACTCGTTCGGTCAAGAATTCTGCAATGTAGCCCTAACTCCAGGTTCTTCAGCTGTGCCGGACTAAGTTCATCATCGGTTATGACAAGTTGAATCTCATGCAACTCCAGATATGTCTTGATTTCTTCGAGTTTTCCGGTTCCTACATACTGCCTTGAATTCGGGCGGTCAAGTTTCTGAACGAAACGCTTCACTCCATGCACACCGGCTGTTTCCGCAAGGAAAGCCAGTTCATCAAGATTGTCATTGACCGCTGCCTCCGTTGTATCGGATGATATGACAGCAACGAAAACCGCTTCAAGAATTTCCTCTTCTACCATAAAATTCTAATGTTTGATTGCAAAGATATGAATTAAGTCGGAATAAATTTAAACAGCTTCTTAACATAAAGAAGAATCGCGATTATGGATTATCTCCATAATCGGGATAGAAAGCAGTATAGATGAACTTTTACTTTCTGATTGGCACAGTCACCCTCAATCCTGTTGAAACAGAGAACATAAAAGGATGGTCAGATTTGTAGGTATCAAGCACCCTGTTGTTTGACGGTATATTCCAGGAGAAGGTAGGGTCAAGGAAGAGCCCGAAATTGTCGGTAATGTTGAACTGAACGCCACCAGCGCCAATCAGTGAAAAGCCGACACCATCCTTCGCAATCCTGCCGCCATCCTCAAATGCGGCTATACAGAAATCCGCAGAGGTTCCGGCTCCGATATATACGTCCAGCCACCTGTT
>JAZRWT010000024.1:0-1260 GCA_045599845.1 Candidatus Egerieisoma sp.
CTCTTTCCAATATTCGTCAATCGTGTACAAAGTAACTGACTTGATCACTGCTCTTGCAATCTCACCTCCCTGAGTTTCAAGAGTACGCTCAATATTCACATAGAGAGGGAACCTTGGCTTGACTCCGTCGGTTATCTGGAAGGCAACATTTGCAAATTTGTCACCGAAACGCTCCTTCACAGCTTTCACGTATGGGAATATCTGACCTATAAGAGAGTTTGTCTTTCTGTCTATAGCATCCTTTACATCCTTCACTATTGCTGCAGCAAGATCATCTTCAGAAGCTTTTGCAAAAAATGCGGAATCAAATGAAAGGTCTACGGCAACCTGCCTCATAACTTCCAGCTTGAATTCCTCGAAGTCCGAAGATCTTTCTGAAGAAACGGTATATGCGAAATCCTGAATCATATTCTTCAGGTCCACATCAATTCTCTCACCGTACAGTGCGTTGCGGCGTCTGTTATAAACGACTTCTCGTTGAGAGTTCATTACATCGTCATACTCAAGCAAATGCTTACGAATGCCAAAGTTGTTCTCCTCAACCTTCTTCTGAGCTCTTTCAATTGCACTTGAAAGCATAGAATGCTGGAGCGCCTCACCTTCCTCGAATCCCATCCTGTCTACAATCTTTGCTATACGGTCCGAACCGAAAAGTCTCATAAGATTGTCCTCCAGACTTACATAGAATATTGAAGATCCCTGGTCTCCCTGCCTTCCTGCACGTCCGCGCAACTGGCGGTCAACCCTTCGGCTGTCATGTCTTTCAGTTCCTATTATGGCAAGACCTCCGGCTTTTTCAACTCCAGGTCCCAGTTTGATATCGGTACCACGGCCGGCCATGTTTGTTGCAATGGTAACTGCGCCTTCCTGTCCTGCTTCGGCAACTACCATAGCCTCACGCGCATGCTGCTTTGCGTTGAGCACATTATGCTTCACGCCACGCATTGAAAGAATCTTTGAATATTTTTCAGATTCTTCAACTGAAGTGGTTCCCACAAGAACCGGACGGCCCTGATTCCTGAGTTCCAGAATCTTGTTTATCACTGCATTGTACTTGTCCTTCTTTGTCTTGTAAATGAGATCATCGGCGTCCTTTCTCCTTACAGGCTTGTTGGTAGGGATTGTTACAACCTCAAGTTTGTATATTTTCCAGAACTCGCCAGCCTCCGTTTCAGCAGTACCTGTCATGCCGGCAAGCTTATGGTACATCCTGAAATAATTCTGCAGGGTGATGGTAGCGAAAGTCTGGGTCGCGGCCTC
>JAZRWT010000025.1:0-4367 GCA_045599845.1 Candidatus Egerieisoma sp.
TGCAAACTCAAGTTCCTCCTCACTGAAGTCCAGTTCCAGCTCCATAAGCGAAACAATGTGAAGGAGTTCTTTCCTCATTTGAGCAAGTTCATTGCTGAAATCTCCCTTCAATTGCTTGAATGCAATCCTGTGCGCGGCCTCTGTCTGAGAAGCTATCAAATCCGCAACAGCTTCTGCCTGGGATAGATCCATCTTCCCGTTGAGGAAGGCTCTCTTTGTAAATTCTCCAGGCTCTGCCATCCTGCATCCATTCTCTACAAGGAGCGATAGTATTTTCTGAACGATATAGTTTGATCCATGGCAGGAAATCTCAACGCTGTTTTCACCGGTATATGAATTCGGTGCTCTGAATACAGAAACCAATACGTCATCAATAATATATTCCTTGTTCCGGAAATTGTATTCCTGTTTATGAATCTGCTCTTCTGCATTGGCCTCAGGCCATGGACCAGTGAATGTGTTTGGATTACAAACTATTGAACCATAATGTATTGTGTATCCTTTAGATAAAGCAAGTCTTGCCAAAGTATCTGTTGAATTGCCGGATGAAGTCCTGTGAACAGGCATAAAAAATTTGTCCACAATTTCCAGTGCCTGAGGACCGCTGACGCGTATAACGGCAATCGCGCCTCCCGGGACTGTTGCATTAGCACAGATGGTTTCTTCATTTGACATATTTCTCATATATCTTTCTGAGTTCCAACTTGTCCGCAATTATTTTCCTGAGTTCAGCCAGTCTGGCCGCATTTGGCGATTCCGGTATCCATAATTTCAGGTATCCGTTCTCACCATATTTTTCCTCCAAATGATTGCATACACGTTGCCATTGCTGTTCATTATCATATTCAGGCTCGTTTGCCTGACCGAATTCTATTGTTCGGCGTATCACGGTTTCAGGGTCTATCTGCCTGTCAGCTTCCGCCAGTATCTTTCCGTATATTCCTCTAGGCTCGCTCTTTGAAGAAGCCCTGTGATCCTCCGCAGCTTGCGCAATGGTTTCAATCTGTTCCGCAGTGAACCATTTCTTCAGATTCTTATCTTCTCGAATGATTCTTCCTGAAACAATGTGATGGTTTTCGCGGCCTTCACAGATGCCTATATCGTGAAATGCCGCTGCAGTGTAAATAATTTCTTTATCAACATCGTAGAAACGGGAAAGGTACATTGCAGAATCAATTACAGCGCGGATATGGTCCTGCTGATGCCCTTTGTCATAGGTATTGTACTGAGGAAGAATCCGTGTCTCAACATATTCTGTAATTTCTCCTCTTAACAATGTATATTGTTCCTTCAGTTGCATGGTTACAACGTTTTCAACGTGGATTGTGTGCGGGAACATATCAACAGGCTGGATTCTTGTGATTGTGTATTTCTGTGAAAGCACTTCAAGATCCCTGGCCTGGGATGCTGGATTGCAACTCACATACACCATGAGTGGTGCTGCAGTTTCCAGCAGAACCTTTGCCACGTCAGGATGTAATCCTGCCCTTGGAGGGTCAAGTACAACAATATCAGGTTTTCCGTGTTCCTTTATGAATTCCGGAACAAGAATGTCCTTCATATCACCTGCAATGAATTCGGAATTCGTAATACCGTTGTTCACTGCATTAACCTTTGCGTCTTCAATTGCTTCAGGAACGTATTCAATACCAACGACTTTTGAAGCCATATTCGATAAGAACAGCGCAATTGTTCCCGTTCCTGTGTACAAATCATAGATTATTGGTTTCCAATAAACATCCGATGTCTGGCAATTTTCACTCAAGTCAGTTTGTTCGCGTCTGGTATTAAAGTTACATGCCTCTTTGTGAACGATACTGGAAATGTTGTCCTTTATTGCCTGCCTTACAATGCTGTAAAGTTTGTATGCCTGGTCGGAATTGGTCTGATAGAATGACTTAGGACCAATTTTGAAACGGAGATTCTCCATTTTCTCATAAACGGCGTCATTTCCTGAATAAACGTGGCAGGGGAGGTCTCCCAATGCATCATTACACTTTGGATTCAGGCAATATTGCAAAGAACGGATCTGTGGAAATCTCTGTTTAACGGCCTCCATCAGTGCCAGCGCTTCGGCCTTTGGTGTGTATGTTCCAGCATCGATCTTCCCGCCTGTAGATTCTTCGTCTGACTTGATTCCATCACAAAGTTTATTGGAACTCCCGTTGCAATTTTCTCTTTTTCCTTTTGCTGAACAATCTATCGCTTCAGGTCCGAATACTACAAGCAGCATTATTTCACCTGTGCTTGTGATTCTTATCATCAGGTTGCGCATGAAACCAACCTGGTTGCGCAAATCATAGAAACTCAGCCCATTATCAATAGCATACTGCTTTATGAAGAGCCTTATTTCATTTGATGGTTCACACTGTAGATGGCACTTCTTCAGATCCAGCACTTTGTCGAACAGACCGCTGATGTGGAAGCCTACGCCAAGTTTTTCACTATCGCTGAGTGAGTCAGCCTCTTCCTTGTTCTCAACCCATCGCCGGTTGGAAAAGGTATATTCAAGTTTGTTGCGGTAGCAGGTGATTTTCTCCGAACCGATGGTTGGCTCAACTCCGGACTCCGGAATTTCAAGGTGACCTATCCTTACAAACTGGTCTACAACCTGCTGCCTTTTGTTCTCAAGCTGCATAGGGTATGGGAGAATCTCCCAGGAGCATCCACCGCAGGTTCCGAAATGTTCGCAGAATGGCTCGAGATGATTCGGAGATTTCTCAACGAACTTCGTGACATATCCCTGCATGTATTTCTTCTTGTCCTTGCACACCATTACGTTCACAATATCGCCCGGTACGCACTGAGGTACGAAAAGCGCTTTGCCATTGATATGTGCAACAGCGTTTCCTTCAGCTGCAATCCCTTCAATCAGAACGTTTTCCAGTTCAAAATTTTTCTTCTTGTGTCTGCTCATTATCATTGTTTTTCAATTATGCAAAGATAAGTTATATTTGTATAATATAATTCTGAAAGCCATGAAACGGATTGTTCTAATTGCCGCAATGCTTCTTTGTCTTACAAATTTGTTCGGCCAGGAATCAGGCGAATTCCAGCAGATTGCCGGCAAGGTCTTGATTGAGGGCAGTTCCAAGCCCCTTCATTTTGCCTCAGTAACGCTTGCCGGCACCAACATTTCCAATGTAACCAACTCTGAAGGCATATTCACGCTCAAGGTTCCGGTATCGTATGTTGCAAATGGCATCATTACAATCAGTCATTTGGGATATGCGGAGGTAATCTTGAAAATATCTGATTTCCAGGATTATACAACACTACAAAAACCATTGAAAATTAGCATTTACCCTGTAAGTTACACTCTTGATCCTGCAATAGTGAGCGCTCACGACCCGCTGGAGCTTCTCAAAGCTGCAATTTTGAAGAGAAAGGAGAACTATGCAAACCAGAACATAGCAATGGTTGCTTTCTACAGGGAGATGGTTAAAAAGGGGAGTAGTAAGTATCTTGCTATGAATGAGGCAGTTGTAGATATTAACAAGGCGTCTTACAGTTCCTACCATGGCGATAGGGCAGGCATATATAAAGGCCGTGGAAGCAAGAATTATGATTCAACCGATACTCTGTTCATTAAATATGTTGGCGGTCTTGGCGCACTTCTGGACATTGACCACGTAAAGAATCCTTTTGCGGGAGTCCCGTTTGACGAGATTGAATTCTGTTACGATTTCAAGAATGGCACACCGCAGATGCTCGGTGACAGATTTTTCTATGTGGTGGAATTCACCAAGAAATCATACATTGAGGACATACTCATGCGTGGCAAGGTATATATAGACAGGGAAACCCTGGCAATCGGCCGCACTGAAATGTCAATTAATGTTGAAGGACGTGACGATGCAGTTTCAATCTTCATATTGAAACGTCCGCCTGAGATCAGATTAGAAGTGCTCAGTGCAGAGTACATTGTGAATTACAAACGCAGCGGTGACAAGTGGTATTATGACTACGCAAAATCTGAACTTAAATTTGCCACCAGGAAAAAACGTTCGCTGTTCAGGAATACCTTTACTATAACTTCCGAGCTTGCCATCACAGATTTCAAGCCGGGCGTAATTTCAATAAATAATGATGCGCGCATAAGGTTCAGGGATTATATGTCTGAAAGAGTTGCAGACTTCACAGACGAGAATTTCTGGGAGAACTACAACATAATTGAGCCTGACCAGTCCATAGAGAAAATCATAAAGAAAATTGTACGTCAACTTAAGAAACATAAAATTGAATAATATTTAGTAAACATTAAAAAATAACTTGAACTTTTTTGGACATAATTTCAGACATTGCGACAGTGCGTAAAATGAGCCCGAAGCGAGTCTCCAAAAGTCTTGAAAAATTATATTAATTAT
>JAZRWT010000026.1:0-7638 GCA_045599845.1 Candidatus Egerieisoma sp.
CAAGACCGTATGCAAGAGCAGCCGCTGTAGGCTCGGTGATAATTCTTCTTACCTTGAGACCTGCAATCTCACCGGCCTCCTTTGTAGCCTGTCTCTGTGAATCGCTGAAGTAAGCAGGAACTGTGATAACGGCCTCTGTGACCTCCGAGCCAAGGTAATCCTCAGCGGTTTTCTTCATTTTCTGAAGAACCATTGCAGAAATCTCCTGTGGAGTGTAAAGTCTGCCGTCTATGTCAATCCTAGGTGTGTTGTTGTCGCCTTTTACTACCTTGTAAGGTACCCTGCCTATCTCTGTGGAAACATGGTCATAGGTCTCTCCCATGAATCTCTTGATAGAGAAAATTGTTTTGGTAGGGTTTGTGATTGCCTGCCTCTTTGCAGGATCGCCAATCTTGCGCTCACCGCCTTCTGTAAATGCAACGATTGAAGGGGTTGTTCTCTTGCCCTCACTGTTTACAATAACAGATGGCGCATTTCCTTCCATAACAGCAACGCAGCTGTTTGTAGTACCCAAATCTATTCCAATGATCTTTCCCATTGCTTTAATCTCCTTTATTTTTAATTATTGATTATTCTTTTCCACTGCGATAGTTCATTACATCCATCGCCACGTTGGGGGATTAAAGCATACTCTGTGCCAAAGGCAATCCACTGACAAATTGTCAGTTAAAGTCCCTTTATGAAGTCCATTAATGACATAAGGTCTGCAGCCGAGTCAAAATCCGTTTTGTTCTCTGCAACATATTTTTCAATTTCTGCCTTCTTGTCCGCAAAAAGCTTGAGGAAAGCCTTCTTCTCAGGAACATAGAATTTTCCGTTCCTGTGGAGAGTGAGATATTCCTTGTATATGAAAGGAGTGGTTATGTTCTTTTCCAGGTCAAATGCGCGTCCGTCTGTCTGATAGCTAGAATAGGTGGAAACGGCAGCTGTAACGGATGCTGTGCCGTATGCTCCCTGCTTTTCCGGTTCAAGGAATGACACCTTCTTGGTTACTCCCAGATCCAGGCCCTGTATTGATTTGAGTATCTGAACGTATTGTTCCTTGCGCTTGAGGAAAGTGACATGTCCCACTGACATAAGCTTTACATCCTTGTCGTTTGCCAGCTCAAGCACGCTTCCACCAGGATCTATGAACATGACTTTCTGGCTTACGGTACTTACATTCAGAACGCCTCTTGAAATCTCTCCATTCTTGAATGCAACTGCTCCGCTCTTGAATTCCGGAAGATAATATTTCACGCTGTCAAGCATATGGGCTTTCAGATCCTCGCTCCTTTCTCCGGTGATTTTACCGCTTATTATTTTATCCTTGTTGGCAACGCTCTGCGCTGAACACCTGAAAGGGTTTGCCATAACGGCAATAAGAAGCAGAGCAATTGCGGCAACAGTTAAATGGTTCTTTTTCATATTCCAATTCATTTATGATTAAATACGATACAAAAATAACGAATTAATTTCGAGAACTATATACCAGTTAACCGCAAATACACAATAAAACTCCCATGGTATGTTATCCCAAGTTCTGCAAGCATACAATTAGTCCTTTCCGAGAACTTACGAAAGGTCCGCGAAACTTCTTCCCTACGCATGTGCCAAACAGGTTGATTACAGGCCCGCGGCAATTTAATGCGGCCGGAATAATGCGGGATTTTCGGCCTGTATTTGCAAAATGGCCGAAAAAAGCTTGATTTTTCGGCGAAAATGGAAATTTTTCACTCAATTGCCGAAAATTTGCCCGTTTATCGGCCGAACTGTCTTTGTTGGCCGAAAAATCGAGCATTTTTCGGCCGTAAGGAAGGTAAGCGTCTCCGTAATGACGTGACCGATGCATAAAGGAAGAAAAGAGCGGTGCCCTGCTATTCTTTTGACCACTTGTCTGGAAGGAGATTCCGGCAAACATGATATCCCTACAATCTATTTCAGCAATGCATTTATTTTTCTGATTGCTGTTCCATTCCTTTAATGCATTGACAGAAGGCTGCCTGGATAACGGGTGCTTCAACATACAGTGGTTCTTTGCGCACGGGATGTACAAAACTTATTGAGCGTGCGTGCAGGCAAATGCTGCCGTCATTGTTGGAACGTGGTGCTCCGTATTTCAAGTCTCCCTTTATGACGCAACCCACAGAAGAAAGCTGCGCCCTTATCTGATGATGCCTTCCTGTATATAATTTCACTTCAAGCAGATGATATCTCTGGCTGCTCCACAGGAAAGTATATTCAAGTTTTGCGAACTTGGCATTTTCAGGCATTTTTCCACCCTTGCAAACGAATGTTCTGTTCTGCTTTTCGTTACGGCTGAGATAATTTTCAAGCACTGCCTGTTCTTTTTCAGGTTTGGAGCATACCAAAGCCCAGTAGCGCTTGTCAACCTCCCCTGCCTTGAACATGGCATCAAGCCGTTCAAGGGCCTTCGAGGTCTTGGCGAACATGGCAATTCCGCTTACCGGCCTGTCCAATCTATGAGGTACTCCCATGAACACCTGTCCCGGTTTGGAATCCCGCTGGGCCACAAATGCCTTGAGCTTTTCAGACAATGGCTCGTCACCCGTCTTATCGCCCTGGACTATCTCCCCAGCCAGCTTGTTGAAAACAAGAATATGATTGTCTTCATAAAGAATCCTGGCAGCAATGTTGTCAGACTCCTCTTTGCTTAAAGTTCTGTAAACCCCCATAACTTAAAACATTATTCGAATCTTGACTTGTAATTGTCATAGAGGTCAAGAACATCGTTCACATAATCCACAGTTTCCTGGCCACGAAAATTTATGGTTTTCACATTTTCATACGACTGGCAGAAACTTGATTGCGCCATCGAAGGCAGAATGGTCCGAACCTGCTCCCACTGACAGAAGTCCTGTCCTTCCTGCCTTGCAATCTCCATTCCATCTTCAATCCTTGTAAAACCGCAATTGTATGAAGCAATGGCAAAAAGAATGCAGTTCAGAGAATCGCAGCCCATATTGCTGAATCTGGTCTGCAGCTCCTTGAGATACATCGTGCCTGCATGGAGATTCTGCTGGGGATCATAAATGTCGCTTATTCCATATTTGTCCGCTATGTTACGTTTTATCTGCATCAGACCTATGGCACCCTTTGATGATGAAAGTCCTATCTTGAAATGTGATTCCTTATAAATCAATGCAGCAAGCAAACGCCAATCCCAATCCACCTTCCTTGCGGCCTTTTTAATCATTTCGTCATACGGGCTTATGGATGATGAAGATTTATTTATCCTGAATCTGTACATGAGTTTTTCATATTCATGAGTATTCCTGAATGAACGGAACCATCGGCCGAAACCAGCCAGATAATTGTAATCTTCCGCACGGCACACCAGCTTATAGTCCTGTTCTATCAGGCTTATGCTGGAAAACAGATACGGCACATTGTCAATATCAAGTTCGTATTGTACAATAGCCATGTCTTTCTTGCCCGAAATGAGGGAATTCACAACTTCTATCTCCTCGGAAAACAGTTCTACGGTAATATGACATGAATTGTCCTTTTCGAATTTCCTGAAGAGCTCATACAGCAGGCCCAGTCTGTGACCTTTTGTGGTAAGTGAATCCCTGGCAAGAATACCGCATCTGAGCGTATCTGCCGCCATGGTCTTGAGTTTGTGACTGCCGTCCTGCACCTTTTCGTTATAATCAGGCACAAAAACGAGCAGCAGAGAAAAAATCACTGCCACTGCAAGGATCAATATTTTTTTTGTTCCTTTCATGTCAACAGCATTTCAAAATGCTGCAAATCATTGATTTATTATCGCTTATAGTATTAATAATGTTATTTTGCGCAATTTCGGGCTGCAATGCGGTGTGTAAAGGCATTCCTTCAGGAGTAATCTCAAGTGCGAGGTCGAACTCCTTGCCGGCACCGTTTTCAAGCATTCCGCACAGAGCAAGAACAGGTATGTTCCTGGAATGGGCCGCCAGCAGGACAGATTGAGGCAGCTTGCCATTTGAAGTCTGTGAATCTATTTTTCCTTCTCCAGTTACAACCATGGCACAATCCTCAAGATGCTTGTAAAAGCCGGATTCCTCCAGTACGATTTGAGCGCCCGAACGCAACGAAGCTGAAAGGAAAGTTGCAAAAGCCCCGCCAAGGCCGCCTGCCGCTCCTGCCCCCTCGCAGTCCTTCACGCCGGCAACGAAAGCAAAGCTTTGCAAACCGTAATCCAGTTGTTTCACCATTTCCGGGTCTGCGCCTTTCTGTGGAGCGTAAACGTATGCAGCGCCATTTGGACCGTGAAAAGGATTTTTCACATCACATGCAACAGTGAATCGCGCTCCATCCAGAAGCGGATGTCTTCCTCTTGAATCTATAGAGCTTACACAAGAAAGTTTTCCTCCGCACATTGCTTCTTCAATGAGTCTGTTTCCTTCGTAGAATTTATATCCAAGTGCCTGAAGCATTCCTGTGCCGGCATCGTTGGTAGCGCTCCCTCCTATACCAACTATGAATTCACGGCATCCTTTTTCAAGTGCGTTTACTATCATTTGTCCAAGGCCGAACGTTGTAGTGAGCCAAGGATTCCTGCGTTCCTCTCCAACAAGGGTAAGGCCGCATGAGCGTGCCATTTCAATCAATGCGCATTTTTCTCCAGGATGCGTTCTTGACCGGGCTATTGCATATTCGGCCTCTATCTCTTCCATAAGAGGATTATTCACGCGTACGCTCAGTGTTTTGGCATTGAAGGAAAGTTTCAGGGAATCCAGAAGACCTTCCCCGCCATCGGCCATAGGTATTGAAACCAAATCCAATTCCCGGTTTTCTAAAATTCTGCGCAAGCCACAGGCTGCCGCTTGCTCCGCCTGAATGGAATTGAGAGAAGCTTTGAAGGAGTCTATGGCAAGAACAATTTTCATCCTACCAAAGTTGATTTTTGTGTTTTATATAGAACGGCCAGAATAATCCGAAACGAATGGACCTTTGCGGGCGCAGATAGTAATCAGCTGAGAAGTAATCCTTTGTGCTCATGTCCTGGAATACGTTCTCCACCTTCACGAATATTGATGCCCTCTTCCATTGCATGTTTATGAAAGCATCGATATATGGCTGCTGACCGTATTCCCGCTCACGCTGGTTGTAGAACAAACCGAGTTCAGGAGCGTAGGCCTGTTTGTAGAACTTGGTATTGAAAGTCATATCTGCGCCTATCTGCATCTGGAGCACGTTCTTGACCGCGGTGAACTGCAGGAAATATCTTAGGTTGAGAGCCAGTTTGGGAAGAGGTACTATTTCTTCCTTTGAACTGAGCTGGAACAGGGCCCTGTTCTCCAGCCTTAATATGCCGAGTTTGAAGTCCTTGCGCAAATATGCGCTCAAAATGCTCATAGCCTCTGTATTCTGCCTTGCCTCGGCCAAGGAATCCAGATAGATATTGTTTTTCAACAGAGCGTATGACAAAGATGCCTCAAATTGATAGTCCGGAATGCTTATCCTGCCTTCCAGCTTGGTTGTGGTCATTTTGTCAAAGCCGTTGTTCCAGATATGATGGTTCGAATAGTAGTTGTTGTAGAAATACGATGGACGCTCGTTCCGGAAATCCACTTTGGCCTGGAAATGAATACCGCCACGGTTGGGATATGCAGAAAAATTCAGTGCTCCATTAATGGCAAGATCACCGCTGTTGTAACCGGAAACCACGTATTTTGCAAATCCGTTCCATGCAAAATATTTCTTTAACATGCCATTTGCGCCAAAATACACAAATGTGTTGCTTTCGTTCCTCCTGTCTGTTCCTTCAAGGAAGAATTTTGGATCAAAGGTATAGAATTTCAGCAATTGCAATCCTATTCCTGCGTCGAGATTGGAAACAACGGAAGTTTTCTTCCAAGGCTGCATTCTCAGATACAACCTGTTCTCAACATTCACGCTGTTTATGGAATCCGCAGTGCGGTTCGGGTCAATATAGAATTTGTTACGGTAAAGTTGTCTCTGAATGTCAGTGTCTATTTTTTCATCCAGATATTTCCTTGCATACTTGGTATATTCGAAATAATGTCCTATGTATGCCGATGTACCATCCCAAGTGTCCATATCTGCCTTCAGGGCATCATATTTTCCAGGTTCGCCACTCTGTGCAGGAGGCGTATCAGAAGCTGTAGCGGTACTGTCCGCCTTATCAGCACCCCGGCCAAGGAACTTGAACGGTATTTTCAATGAATGGCTCAACCAGACAACTGTCCTGTAATACTCGCTTGAAGCATTCTGCAGTTTCACAGGAATCACCCTTGCATCAACAATTGTATCTTCAACCCACATCCTGTCCTCAACGCCACCGTTCTCATTTTTCTTGACACGTGAAAAAATGTATCCGGCATGTGCCGTGTACCTGCTTCCAAGATAATTAGCAGTGAATGAAAATGACCTGTGGTCTGTTGTTTCCCTCTTAAGAATACCCTTTCCACCGTTTCGCTTGTACATTATCTGGAAATTGAAGGCGGGACTCAAGTTCTGGGTATGAAGTATCCTCAGATTGGCCTCCTCCTGCTCCCTGTTTGCAAACAGTGTCCCCCAGTATCCGAGTTCGGTGTACGGAGTCTTGGTATTGTAGTGAACTATATCGTCAGGGTCGTAGGTATATGGCTTGTATAGGTCAAAGAACGGGAACAATTGTGTCTGGGTCCTGTTGAAATAATTGTAGTACTGCATAGGTGAGCCGGACACTCCCAGGTACGTGGCCCCTACATCGTTCTTCAGATATGGAAGGTCGTGGAAGTAATCGTTGAAAGTGGTGTCCGCCCGGCAAGATTCCATTGTATTGAACCATGTGTTGTTTTTCCAGAGGAACAAGCGTTTGTACATTATGCTGTCCGGGAAAGGTTTGGAGAACAAAATCCTTGGGGTTGCCTTGAGTGCACTGTCCTTAACGTTGAATATACTGTCCCTCACATGGCGTTTCAGTTCCCTTTTGCTCATCTGCTCCCTGCTTCCATAAAGAATGGAATCAACAAGATCATTGGTGGAGGAATCATCAGAAGAAGGAAGCTGGGTCTGCTCTACACTCCATTGCTGCCAAGACAGCGAATCCTCCTGGCCGTCGCCCCAGCTGAAGAACAGGGTATCCTCTTCGTTGTCATCAGGTTCTTCCTGCGGCTTGATTGATAGATTTATAAAAACCGAATCTGTTGAATTCTTTTTTGAAATGCTGTCAGGCTGTGGGATTGTATCTGCCTTGAGTTGTTGGACAGACATGGCATGAACCTTGGCCGTGACTGTGTCAAGGACAAAGCCTCCCTTTGCAAGTCTTCCTGCAACAGCATTCATTCTTTCCGGGTTCATGCTATATGCTGTAACATGCTTTGAGCTGCAAATGGCAGCTGCCAGCATCAAAGCAGAACAAAAGAGTACAATATGTTTGCGCTTCACTATCATATAAGTTCTATTCCATATTCAGCCATTTCCTTCAGGGCCTTTTCATGACCTTCTGCGTTAACATAAGCCAGAACGTCCTTGAGCACGCTAACCCTGCAGCCGGCATCCTTCAAGTCAACGGCTGTGGATTTTACGCAGAACTCGGTTGCTATGCCGCTTATTATCACATGGGGCCTTGACAAGCCGAGATTCCCGCAGGAACTCTCGTATTCCACAATGGACTCATACAGGCTCTTGTATTCAATCATGCCGTTT
>JAZRWT010000027.1:0-29113 GCA_045599845.1 Candidatus Egerieisoma sp.
CCGAGGGACTTCTACCAGCAGCATATTATTCCTGCGATGCTGCGTACACTCGAACGGTGTTTAATCGGTATTCAAAGCGGCGTGGTGAGACGTGTGCCGCAGGTCGAGGAGTACTCCTCCTTTGACTTCATTGAAAAAAAAATAAAAGGAGAAATTTTTGCACATTTCGTTTTCAAACGATTGCACATTTCGTTTTGCTGATTATACGACCTTGTAATTTTCTGTGGAAGATCCATTTCAAAGACACCGGAGCACGTTGGAATTTGTACAGGGCCGGCCAGAAAAGGCAGTGGATTCGAATTCATTCACGCAGCGAGCAGTGGAGTGAGGTTTTCGAACATTGATGAGCCCTATTATGCCGCACGGATACTTTGCGTCCGAAGAATTCTTCCCGATTACACCGGAGGCACTGTTGAATCACTGGAATCACTTGAAGGTCTGATAATTGACGATGAATGCAGGATAGTTCTTCTGCCGGATGGGAAATGGAAATTTCAGAGGAGGCATGACAGGAAAGCCAATTCAAAACTTGAAAGAAGAATCATTCTGCAACCTGATGGCACATGGAACTTTGCTACAGAACCTCAACGCAATGCTGCCACAACTGAGTCAGCAAAGAATATTGTATCCGCCGCCACAGAAAGAACAGTCAAGACATCTGTAGCTACAAATTCCAGCAATCCTGCGAACAATGATTCCAGTCCTCAATACCACAAAGTAAAGAAAGGCGACAACCTTTACAGGATAGCATTGAGCTACAATACCACAGTAAACAAACTCTGCGAACTCAATAACATAACAAGCACAGCAACACTGAGCATAGGGCAGAAAATCAGAATTGAATGATATTTGACAGGCTCGCGAATCTTTTTCAGCGGACAGCAAAACAAAAAAAATGGGGGCTGACTAAAAAGTCAGCCCCCATTCCGTTAATTACTTGCTTGTTGAACTTATTTGGTTCTGTAGCTTGCATGGCTTTTGCCGCCATAAAGATAATCGGCTGCAGCCGGAGCCATCTTTGATTGATCGTGAGCCACACCCTCAACTTCAACTTTTTTCCAATTGAATGTAAGAGAGCGTGACTGTGCATCGGACTTGCACCAATTGAAGTAGTAATTACCTCGCTCATACCTGTTCTTGCCCTGTGCATCAGCCTCAGGAGTAACCCTGAGATTTGAATCGCGGGCAGTGTCCTTTGTTCCGAGCATCAGCACAAAATTCTTTGCATACAGACCTTCCCTTGTAATGGCTGGAATGGTTGTTTCAAGGTTGCCCCAACCATAAGGGAACTTGATGGATGCGTCTGGAACAGTATACCAGCCAGGGTTGGCTGCCACAATTGTCTTTACGTGCGGAGCGGCAGCAAAAATAGAGAACCTGTGAGCGAACTGGCCACCGGCGGAGTGTCCCCAGAGGTTGTATCCATCAGCCTTGGAGTCACTGTTGTTCACAAAGAAACTGAAAATATCCTCGATTACGGTATAAATCATCTTGTCCTGTGAATTATAATTATTGTTGCCATCAACTATGTTGCCAGTCTGATAATCACTTTCCGGGAATTGTGCCTCTGAAAATGTAGGTGCAAGGATAACTACCTTGTATTGGTCGGCTTTTTCAATCCATGAATTGCGGTAAGTGCTGCCGTTACGGTCAACTCCATGCATTACAAGCTGTACAGGCATAGTGGCAATATCGCCTGAAGGAATGTAGTAGTTCAGAGTTACGGTTCTTCCGCTGAAAGCTCCTGAACAGTTGAAAGTGATGCTTCCTGAGCCTGCTCCACTTTCAAATTTGAATTGTTCTGCCTTTGAAAGGTCAACATCCAACTGTGCCAGAACACCGGTTGTAAGGTTGTATGATGCCTTGGCAACTGGCACGGTATATACAGACTTATTGGTTATGACCTTGACATAGCCTTCTCCGTTTGTGCTGAATTCGTAGTTGCTCTGTCTGGCTGCAAGACCTGTATAAACACCTATGCCATTGCTCTTTGTAGTCCCTTCAATCTTTGCAGTCCCACCGAGTTTGATTGACGCAAGATTGCTTTTGTTACCGTTGATGGCAATGCCTCCGACATCTGAACCTGTAAGCTTGTGCTCTGTGTTACCGATAACAGCTTTAGGGGTATCAGGGAAAAGAAGCACGTTTGTTATATATTCACCGGCGGCCGCATTGGCAGGCGTTCCGTAGATGTTAAGACACATAAGTGCAGTTCCCCAGTTGAGTGATTTTGTTACTGTAAAGGAATTATCCTTACCTGATACTGCAATAAGGTCTTTCTTTGTGAGAGCTGTGAAAACAGGAGCGTTTGCAGGATTGAACCTGCCGGCTTGTGGTTGATTATATGTAATGTCTCCGCTTCCGTACCTGCCGCCGGAGTGAATAGCCAGGCGCAGTTCGTCTGATGAGTTGCCATTGCGGATCCATGAGTGCTCGTCATAAGGATACACTATGGCCTGGAGGTCATCAAGAGTCCATTCGCCAAGGTCAATCACGCCTGAGAAAACGCCCTTTCCTATTGCCTTGAGTGGCTTTGCAACAAGACCAGGCTCATTATAGTCCTTTGAATCAGGAACACTTGAGGCATTTCCAAAGAGCAGGCCTACAGTTTCCGTACCATCCCATTCATACATTCTATTACCGTTTGTCAGTGACGGATATGAAAGATTGACGGTAATTTCAGGACTGCCGCCCTCAGGTGAGGACTCGCCTATCTTAAGGTCAAAGACAGATACGACTCCTGTGGTAAGGTTGAAATTCCTTGCTGTATATGGAATCTTATAAGTGCCCTTGTTTGTAATTGCGTTAAGATATCCGTTTCCATCATTGCTGAAAGTGTATTCATCCTGTCTGGCAGCAAGTCCGGCATATATTACAACAGGGTTCTTCTGGCTGCTCTTGGCCAGGCTTGCATTCTCTTTCAAATCAACAGTCACCAGATTGTTCTTTTCACCATTGATAGCGAATGTTCCTGCACTTGAGCCGGTAAGCTTGTACTCTGAATTACCTGTAACTGCCTTGCTGGTGTTGGTGAAAAGTTCAATTCTCTTGAGAGTCTCGTCAGAAGAAGCTCCCTCAGGAACACCATAAATCTGGAATTTCATGATTGAGCATCCCCATTGCATTGTCTTCTTTATAGAATACTCAGTGTCACTTGCCTTAGTCAGCTCAGCTTTGGTGACAGGTGCGAATACAGGAAGGTTATCCGGATTGAACAAACCTGATTTCTCCTGTGAGTAAACTATAGGATCCTTATACTCACCGCCGGTATGCATGACAAGGCGAAGCTCTCCACTGTTGTTCTTAATCCACGAGTGTCCATCATATGGATATACAACTGCCTGGATATCATCAACAGTCCAGCTGCCTAGATCTATTTCAGCTGAGAACACGCCTTTGCCTGCCGCCTTCACAGGGATGGCTGCAATGGCATCAGGAGCATAACTGCCGGAAGGAGAAGCGGATGTGTTGCCAAAGAGAACTCCAATAGTCTCATTGCCACTCCATTCATATATAGTTGCGCCATCGGCTGTCTTAGGATAGTCCAGCGTGAATGTGAACTTGCACTTGTTACCAACTGGTGGTTCAGGATCGCCACCGCCTTCTCCCAATTTCACATTGAGCTCGCTTACTGTGCCTGTAAATATGTTGAATGCCTGTTTTGGAACATCATACTGATAAGAGCCCTTGTTGGTATTCACTTTCACATAACTTGTACCACTTTCTCCAAATGTCCAGGAGCCCTGTCTTGCAGCCAATGCTGTATATATGGCTATAGGATTTTTCTCGCTGGTTGATGCAAGGGCAATCTGCTCGGAAAGGTTTACTTGAGCGCAATTTGCCTTGTTGCCGTTTATGGCAAAGTCACCCGATGAGAGTTTGTACTCTGAGTTTCCTGTAAGAGACTTGCTGGTTGCGGTGAAAAGTTCCATGCCTGTGACATATTCATCGTCTGAAGCCCCTTCCGGTTTTCCAAAAATATTCACCTTCATCAAAGCGCAACCCCACTGCATATCTTTTGTAATAGAATAGATATGATCTCCCTCTTCCTTGAGATCTTTTGATGTAACAGGTGCGAATACAGGTGTATTGTCCGGATTGAGAGCACCACTCTTCGGCTGATTATATGTAATGGCTTTGGTGTAGCCACCGCCGGTGTGCATTACAACTCTCAATTCGCTGCTGTTCAGTTTAATCCATGAATGCTCATCACAAGGATAAACAACCGCCTGAAGGTCTTCAAGAGTCCAATCGCCCAAATCAACTGTTCCGGAGAACACACCTTCACTTATTGCTGGAAGTTCCTTTGCCACTACAGTGCCTTCTGAAGGGTATTCGCTGCCTGATGGTGAAGAGTTCACATTGCCGAAGAGCAGTCCAATTTTCTCGTTTCCAGTCCATCTGTACAGTGATGTACCATCGTTAAGTTTAGGATAGTTAAGATTGAAAGTAAACTGATACTCGCTGCCTGAAGGTCCTGAAGAAATCTTTGAAAGGTCAACGTTTATGTCATTGATAGACCCTGCCTCAAGTGTCATTTTTGATGCGGAAAGCTTGAGTTCATACGAGCTCTTGTCTGTTATCGCTGTGATTTTCACATTATCTGCCGCACCGAAAGAAACTGCTTTGTCATGAATAGTAGCTGCCGAATATATGATAATCGGATTTGAAGAGCTGGCCTCTGAAAGCAATGGCGTATCTTCAATTTTCACGTATGCTGTGTTCGAAGGATTTCCGTTAACTACAAATTCGTCTTCGGCCATAACATATTCAGTATTTCCAAACACGCAAACGTCTGCGCCGGCCTGGAAACGTATGGCAGTCAAACGCTCATCAGAAGAAGCACCTTCAGGCATTCCATATATGTTGAATCTAAGGAATGAAGAGCCCCATCTAAGGTCCTTGGCACCAAAATAGTTCACTATTGAGCCTTTGTGCCCATCATACTTAAGATCATCATAAGTAAAAGGATAGAAAATCGGAGCATTGCCTTTGGTGAATTCACCTGACTTGACCTGGGTGTAGGCAAGCTCGCCCTCATACTGGCCTCCGGTATGCATTGCAATGTGCAGGCCGTCACTTCCTTCGCGAACCCAAGTATTTTCATCATAAGGATATATTATACCCTGTATATCCTCAATTGTCCATCCTCCCATATCAAGATCTCCTGCAAAGACTCCAACCTTGTCTGTTGCCTTCAGAGGCTTTGCAACAAGGCCTGGTGAATTGAATTCTTCCTCACCGGGAACTATGCCACTTCTGCCGAATACAACGCCAACAGTCTCGCTGCCATCCCATTCTCCTAGAATGACATCACCGCCAAGGCGCGGATAGCTTATGCGGAGGGTGAGGTTATAACCTGAAGGTTCACCCTCAAAATGCTTTTGGCAGGAATCTGTTCCAACCATTAAAGCGAGCAGGATTACTAATCCTGCAAAAAATTTGAAAACCTCTTTCATTTTTTACCGTAAATTAATTCGGCTGCCATTGGAGCCATTTTTGAATTTGAGTGGCTTGAACCACTTACATAATTGATTTTCCAGTTGAAAGGAACGCCTTTTTCTCTTGCATCTTTTTTACAAAAAGTGTAAAAGGCATTTCCGCGTTCCAGACGGTTAAGTCCTTGGCGGTCTGCCTCAGGAGTCTGACGCAAATTGCTTGTTCTCAATGTGTCTGCATCGCCAAGAAGAATTGTCAAATCTCTTGAGTAGAACTCAGATACATTTATGCCTATTTCTTTCTGCGCATTGCCTATTCCATAAGGAAATGCAGTGGTGTCGGTTGGGAAAGTATACCAGCCTGCATTTGCCGCAATTGCCTTATTAACTTTAGGATTGCCGAACAGGAGATACCTGTGTACGAACTGTGCTCCGGCAGAATGGCCATAAATGTTGAACATATTAGCTTTTGAGTTACTGTGCTCAATAAAATAGTCGAATATGTCATCAACAATGGTATATGTCATATCAGCCTTTTTGTTGAACTTTCCGTTGGATCTCATAATATTACCCTGCTGGTAAGATGCTTCTGCGAACTGTTCGTTTGAGAATGTTGGAACAAGCAGGATGAATCCGTATTTGTCGGCCTGTTTTTCCCAAACTTTATAATAACCGTCGCCATTGCGTCCCATTCCGTGCATCACAATTTGGACAGGCATTGATTTGATATCACCTTCTGGGATGTAGTAATAAATATGAATGTTCTTTTCCGCATCTGCTGTTTTGCAGGTGTAGTCAATTTCTCCTTTGCCGGTTTGGAAGAGTATTTTCTTACTCTGGCTCCGACCGGAGGATACTGACACCATAAGCAGCATCAGTATCAATGTCAGTTGTAGCAATTTATTTTTCATTTTACTATAAAAATTTGATTCCTTTTGAGAAAACGCCTGAAATCGAAAGGTCATCGGGCTGCAGAACAACAAAATCAGCGTCATTTCCCTCCTTAATACGTCCTTTGCGGGAAAGACTGAGGTTGGATGCAGGATTGGAAGTGATAAGTTTCAGAGCATCACCCAATGGCATCATGTTGGACTTGACGAGTGAAACCATCTCCTTGTAATTGAGATCGAGCGGTGCTTGAGTATATGTAACCTCTCCGGTTTCCGGATTTTCACGACGCACACCTCCGCAACCATCGCTTGAGAATGTAAGGTTTTCAAGTGGAGCCCCCAACTCCAAAGCCATTCCAACGGCTTCGTGCGGAGAAGTGAATTTGGTTCCGCCCGTTGAAATATCCATTTTTCCACCTCTCTTGGCAAACCTTACACAATCCTCAAAAAGTTCGCGCGTCCTTATTGTATGGGTTGGTGAGAAATAGGATATAAGTGTAGGATATTTGTCAATTATTGAAAAGATAGTGTCAATGCGTGCAGGCAGGTTGCCCAGATGTATATGCAGGATTCCGTGCTTCCCGGAAGTAAAGCCTCCCAGTCTTATTTCGTGAACCAGCCTCAGGATCTCTTCTTCGGTTGGGAAAGAACTACGGTCATCACTCATGGCTATTTTACAACCTATGACCTTGTCAATGAATATCATATCCTCGGCTACCGAACCGGTTATGGTTTTAGGCGGATACCCGTAGTAACTTGTAAGCATATACGCAGTCAGTCCTTGTTCATCAAGAGACTTGGCTTTAGAGTAGAGAGTGGACAATTCCTTTACAAATCCATCAGTGCCGAGAAGACCTAGAACAGTAGTAGTACCAACAGCAACCAGATCGTTCATGGTAACTTCAGAAATGAATGACTTGTGTCCGAACTGTCCGCCACCACCTGTGATATGCACGTGTTGGTCTATGAATCCTGGACAAAGGTATGCCCCTTTCAAATCAATTGTTTCAATGCGTATTCCGCCTAATGAGAAGCCGTCACCTATGGCTGCAATTCTGCCTCCGGAAACGATGACTTCATGCTGCGGCAACTCCTCAGGCGCAAAAATTCTGCAATTTTTAAATAATAACATAATTACTTTCTATTAAGTCTATGTACTTTGAGCACTTCGCCTTGGCCGGTCCCTATCACACAAAAAGCAACGAATCCATTGGCCGCTTCAGGTTCCAGAACAGAAACAGCAAAGTTTGCGTTTTCCTGATGAGTGTTTACAACGAACGTGCCCTTGCTGAACACTCTCTTTTCTTTGAAAAGTTCGGTGCGGACATTCTGTTTGTGGATATCCTCCCACTTTTTATTGTCCGTTGAGTATTCAGTAACTTTATAGCTTTCAACTTCAAGTTCGGTATCCTTTTCGAGTTGAGTGACTTCAACACCAAGGATGCGCAGATTCTCAACAGCCTTCTGTTCAGACTGCTCAATTATATAAGCTTCCGGTCTTTCCCTCTGCATCTCAATCTGAGGTTCCAATGCATCCAGGACTCTGATGTTTTCAACTTGAACAGGTTCAACGGAATTCATATCAAGCCAAGTGACAGTCATTCTTTTTTCCTTAGAATGGAAAAGCACCGTAACCGGCTCTTTGCCTTTTACAGTTAACCTGTTGGACTGACGCACCAGTTTTTTTATAGTTCCGCTATTGTTGTAAGCTTGCTCCAATACGCTCCTTGCAACAATAAAAGAACAATGCGCGCGTCTTTCCAGTGAAAGTCTGCCCAGCCCTATTCCCCTTAACTCAACGAAAAATGAGATGGCATTGGAAAGAGCGTATGATGTTGAACTTGACTGCGGACTCTTTGCGTTAAGAACCAAAGTGGGTTCCGCCACGCTTTTATCAACAGTATAGTATCCGAAATGAGAATAGCCGTATTCGTCAAGTACTTTTTCACACTTGTTCTGGAACAAATCTATGGAAGCTTGTCTAAGTTCCTTGCGAACATTTGGATACCCGGTAGGAAGAAACAGAACGTCATAGTATGATACTGCCCCTTTACCCTCCACAAAAGGTTGTGTGCGGTAAGGATCGTATTCATGGAAATCCATAGCAACATCCGGATTGGCTTCAATGAAAGCCTTTTTGATTATGATGCTTTGAGGATCAGCGAATTTGGTCTGGTCACGATTGAGATCAAGTCCTCTGGCAGAAACTCTTTGGAATGACAAGTAGCCGTCAATATTGGCAACTGGAAGTATATGGATGTCCATCTTGTCAAGCAGGCGTGAACCTTCTTTTGTACCCAGAACATAATCTATTGTAGAAAACAAGCCTTCCGCGCCACCAGGCTCATTACCGTGTATCAAACCTTGAAACCAGACTTTCAGTTTTTTGCTATCATTTCCGTTGCTGAGTTTAACCATTGGCACACGATATCCGCCTTCGGACACTCCAATGAAGGAAAGAGTCATTCTGCTGTCAGACGCTCTGGATTCAAGCCAAGTTATAATTTCATTGTATGTGGCAAATCTGTTTTCGTCAATTGAAAGCGTTGGAGTGTTGAACGATATCTGAGGATTAGGGTACAACTTGTCTGCAACAGCCTTTTTGAAATCCTGTGCTGGCAACAGGCCTACTGTCACAAGCAGCAGAAAAGTTGTGATAACAATGCGTTTATGCATTATGATTTGTATTTTATGAACAATTCGAGAATTCATTACTGTAAGAAATAGTGAAGAATATTCAGAAAAACTACACATACCACCATTGGTGGAAGATTCCTTTTTGCCAACTCAATAGGTGACACACCTGCTATTCCACAAATGCCAACAATCACACCTGCTATTGGAGAAGCCGCCCTTCCCATACTTGCCGCCAACTGTGAAGGAAGAACCATCTGAACAGCAGGTATACCCAATTGTGACGAAATTGTAGGAAGTAACGGGCTGAATGAGAAAAAGGCTGCATTGCCGCTTCCCATAAGCATGGCGGCAAGGAAGACAATTGCTGTAATCAGCACGGAAATTACTATTCCTCCAAATCCAACACTTGTGGTGCCGTCAACAAGAGCATCAATGAATCCAAGATTGATGAGACCCCCTGAAAAAATCTCCGCTGCAACAATTAAAGTGATGACTGAAGTGAAGACATTACCCATACCCTGCCAGAAACTGCTGAACAGAGATAGAGTTGCCTTAACGTTCCTTTGCCTCAACGCTACGCAGATAACTGCTATAATGAAAGAGACCATCATTGCCACTGTGGTTGATATATTGATGTCAAAATTGCCAACATAACCAGAAAACAGTACCAGAAGCAAAAGGGGTAGCAGAGGAAGCAAAGCAAAATATTCAGGTGCATTTGGACATTCTGCCTCTTCTATAGTATCACAGAATATCTGCTTGCCATGCTGAACATCCTTCCTATCACAGTATTTGCTGTAGAAGAAAAACAATATCATAAGCGCTATTGTTGTTGGAATGACAACAGGCAACTGATAGTTCATGAAATAGTTCACGGGGGTCATATCAACAAGAGCCGATGCTGCCGCCGTATTGGCAGAGCCAGGACCCTGATCAAATATCGTAGCGGCAGCTATTACAGAAAGTGCTGTCATTCTGCTTACACCAAGATTAACCAGGATAGGATAAAGTGTGGATACCAGCAGAAGTCCCACTCCAACTGCGGACGGAGTTGTTATAAATAAAACCTGACCGATAGGTATGGCAAGGACTGCGGCCAGATACGGGTGTTTCTTGAAAATTTTGAGTGGCTTGATGGATAGGAAAACGAGCATGTTGGTGGCCTCTATCTTGTTCATAAAAGCCACATACCCGCCAATAGTCATAATCATAAGACCTGCTCTGGTAAAATTTGACATGAATTTTTCCTCAACATAACGAAAGACATCAAATACCTGCAGACCGGTCTCTTTGGCAACTCCCACAGGAGATATTCCTATGAGAGATGCCAATGCAACCATAACTATTCCAGCTATCAGAAGCACACCCTGAGGGTTGTACTTTTTGTACAACAGAACAGCAACAATTGCTGTAACCGCAATACAAATTGAAAAAGATACCCAGATCATATCAAGAAATGCTAATATCCAGGATTCTGTTCAATATGACGTCCAGTGTTGGAATTGATGAATTCTTGTGGAAGAGGGAAAAGAACAGGAGTCACGTCATCGTGCATTCCCCTGACTTCACGGCCTGAAACCTCATTGTGGGCCCTTACTCTGCTCTTGAAGATATTGTTTGCAAGGCGTTCATCTCCACCATTTTCCTGACTTAATCTAATGAGCGTTTCACGTCGCTGCTCTTCAGTGATGAGTTCGCGGCTGCGCTCATCCAGAATGAAGTCAATTGAAACAGCGGATGCAGGTATTTCAGAGCATTTTGCACGTGTTCTAACCTTATTGATCCATTTTGCGGCTTCACCTGGCTGATTCAGTTTGAACTGAGCCTCGGCATATAGCAGATATGTCTCAGCAAGACGGAGATACACCATATCGTTGTACTGCCCGTCATCAGCCGCCTTCTCGAAAGTAGGATGCACATAGGACCACTTGCGTGTTGAAGGCAGGTTGTACTGCTTGATGGTAGGATCTGAATCATCGCTCATTGCTGCATTCGGCTTCAGGTTTATGAAATTCTCCACCTCATATTCATCTCCAGCATCATTCATAAAGAAAACATGCCATATTAACGAATTTTCATCATAACGGACATCTTTATCCTGCTGGTTGTCATATTCGTAAAGTTTGTATGCTCCAATTGAAATGGCACATCTTCCAGCACCCTTGCCACCGTTGAGACTCCAGAACAGAGCCGGTGTCTGACCAGGGTAGAGCGCACAAGTAAGTTTGGAAATTGTAGAGTTGTTGGTATAGTAGTTCACCCACATATTACGCATGAAGCAGTTGAGAGTACCGTATGCCGCATTTTCAACTTCAGTGTTGAGGAATGTAAGAATGACTTCACGGTTACCTTCTATGTAGCGTGGTGAACGGAATACATCTATGAAGGCGCTGCCCGGGTTGGAGGCATTACTGCCGAAACGTTCAGTCATAAGGGAGTATTCGTTGCCATCCACAAGCGGCTTGAGTACATCAACAGCAGCCTGAGGTTTTCCCTCAGCAAGATAAAGTTCACCAAGATAGTGGCGTGCCATAGCCTGGTTTGGACGGATATTGTCACCATCCTGACGGTATGGAAGGTTCTCTACGGCATAGAGCAGATCCTCTTCCATCAATCCGCGGATTTCAGAAACTGGATTTCTGTCCCATTCAACACTGAAGTTGTCACCGGTAATCTCCTCTGTGCTCAATGGAACTGCACCGAATGAATATGTAAGATGACGATATGCCCAAGCACGATAAAGTCTAGCTTCTGCGATTACCATTTTCTTATTGGCCAGGTCTGCAGACTCACTGCCTCCCTGCCAGTCAATGCCTCCTAATTCAGCTCTACCTATGACCATATTTGCTGTGTTAACCACTTTGTACAACCATTCAAACAATGAAAGGAAACATTCCGCATCTGTCATCCCAACAATGTTCTTAGGAAAACTGAAGAAGCGGAAATCTGTGTGGCGGTTGTTACCCCATGCATTGTCTGTACCGCAACTCCACATAGTTGATTTTGCAAAAGGAAGAGACCCGAACTCCGTGCTTCCATAACTGATGTCCATACGTCCGTACTCATCACGTACCATGCTCAGCAGTGCTGAATTCATGCTCAGGAATCCATCGTAGTTGATAAGAAGGTTTTCTGCATATATGTCATCCTCAGGGTGCTCAACAAGCAGTTCGTCTGAGCAGGACTGTAACATTGCAATAAAAAGGATGACGGATAGAATAAGTGTTATTTTTTTCATAATATTCCTCATTTAGATGTCAATTCTGATTCCGAAAAGCATTTCAAAAGTCTGTGGGACAGCTCTCTGTGATGATGTAAATTCAGGATCAAGGCCGGTCCATGGAGTGAGAGTGTAAAGGTTCCTGGCATTCGCATATATTTCAATCTTGTTGAGTCCTATTGCGTCTGTCCATTTTGCAGGTAATCTGTATGACAGGTTTACGTCCTTGAGCCTCAAGAAATCGGTGCTGCGGTAGAATTTAACACGCTTTATATTCTCTGAACCGTCACCTGTATTCTTAGGATATTCGTTGTTTGGATTATCCTCTGTCCAGAAATCCTTGACAATCTGGTTCTGGCGGTATGATACGGTGTGAGTGCCGAGCAGTGTGTTGGAGTGTTTCGCACCTGCCTGACCATTTATGAAGAATGACAGAGAGAGGTTCTTCCATGTGAATGTATTGTTTATTCCAAAGACAACTGTAGGAGTTGTTCTTCCAATGATGTCCTTGTCTTCAGTATCAATTATGCGGTCATTATTGAGATCCTTGTATTTTACATATCCTGGTTGGGACATAGGGGTAAGGTATGAGATAGTCTCACCTACCTGATGTATTCCGTCAAATACATAGTCATAATTTACGCTTATAGGATACCCTATGAACCATTCAGATGCAACATCATCAATAGGTTTTCCAGCATCGTCATAGAGTCCTACATCAACAATCTCCGTCTCATAATGTGAAATATTGAAATCAGTTGTCCAGGTGAATTGCTTCTTTGAAATATTAACGGAAGAAATCTGGAATTCAATACCCCAGCCTTTTGTCTTTCCAATATTCTGGAGCAATGAGTTTGTACCGTTGATTGACGGGATTGTCCTGCTTAGGAGAAGGTCTGAAGTCCGTGTTGTGTATGCATCAATCGTACCTTTGATTCTGCTGTCAAGAATTCCAAAATCAAGACCTGCATTGATTGAAGTTGTGGTCTCCCATCCAAGGTATGGAGAGGCAAGCTTATTAGGGTAGAATCCAAAAACAGGATTGTAGTCTGAATCAAGATAGTTCTTGCCGTTGAGAACAGGCAGTGTAGAGTATGCGCTGATAGCCTCATTACCGTTCTTTCCCCAGGACAGCCTCAATTTCAATGTATTTACTTTTGATGCGAATTTCGTATCTTTCATCCATGGCTCGTTGGTTATGTTCCATCCGAGTGCTACAGAAGGGAAGATACCGTACTTGCGGCCATCGCCGAATGCTGAGAAGCCGTCACGGCGGGCAGTAGCTGTGAAAAGATAGCGCGAATCGTATGAATAGTTTATACGAAGCATCTGGGAAATATGGCTTGTCTCAGTATTTCCTGCTGATGCGGAGGTAACTGAAGCCTTGCTAGGCTGCCAGTATGTCATTACGTCATTAGGAAAGCCTGATGCGCTGATTGAATTCTTGATAGCCCTCGATGCTTGTGCTGAATACAGTCCTGTAACGAATATGTTATGCTTACCGAAGGTGCGGTTATATGAAACAATGTTCTCTATAATCCAGTCAAGGCTGTATGAATTGGAAATTGAAAGCGAACCGTTGTTTTTCTCACCTGACACGGTATTGCGGCCATAGTATGTCTGTGTAAGGCCATCGGCGTAGGTATAACCTGTATTGAGTCTGTAGGTCAGTCCTTTGATAGGGAATGTGACGTCGAAGTAATTGTTTGTGGTTATTTTGTTGTTTACTTTGCTGTTCTTGTTGTTCAGCTCGCTGAGAGGATTGCTGCCATAACTGTTGTCCTCCCAGGTGAGCAGCCTTATGGACCCGTCTTCATTGTATGGAACCCCAAGAGGGCTCATCTGGAATGCAGAACTGAAAGACACGCTGGAACCGCTTCGGTCAAACCTGCCATAACTGGTTCTGGTTCCAAATTTCACCCACTTTCCAAGGTCCTGTTCAAGATTTACATTGATTGTGGCCTTTTTAAAGTTATCACCTATTGCTATGCCGGCATTATCGGTGTAGTTTGCAGACACATAGTATCGTGTGCTCTTTCCTGCGCCCCTGAATGAGAGGTTGTGGGACATCTTGTATCCATTTCTCATGGCAAGATCAAGCCAGTCTGTACTCATTCCTGCTGCATGCATCTGTTCCTCAGTGGCTGAAGTTGTCCATCCAGCAGAAGTTTTCATCTTATAAAAAGTCTCGCCATCCATCAGTTCAGGTATATTGATTGCCTTTGTGAAGGAGAAGAAACCATTATATGACACAACTAACTTGTCTCCTGCTTTTCCCTGTTTAGTCTGGATAAGTATTACGCCATTCGCTCCACGAGCTCCGTAAATGGCAGCAGAGGAAGCATCCTTGAGGACCTCTATGGACTCTATGTCATTCGAGTTGATTTCGGACCAATTGCCGTCATAAGGAATTCCGTCAAGAATCACAAGAGGCTTGTTTGATGCTGATATGGATTTGTTTCCACGAATTCTTGTTGTTGTGCTTGACCCCTCGGCATCTGAACCTGTCACAGTGATGTTAAGGCCTGCAACTGCACCCTGAAGGCTGGAAATGATATTGGCCGCAGGACGTTCGCTCAGCTGCTTTGCGTTGAAGGATGCAACCGCACCTGTCACATCACTTTTCTTCTGGATACCATATCCAACAACAACCACTTCATCAAGAAGGGTGCTGTTTTCTTGGAGAATCACTTCAATCGGTGAGGAATCAGTGACTTTTATCTCCTGATCAACATAACCTATAAAGGAGAAAACAAGCACATCCCCTGCTTTTGCCTGAATGGAGAAAGTACCATCAGGTTGCGTGTCTGTACCGGTTTGAGTTCCTTTGACAAGAACGCTCACGCCCATAAATGGCTCGCCGTTAGCCCCGTCAATCACCCTGCCTTTGACTTGACCAAAGGATGGTAATGTCAGAACTGACAACATCAGAAATAATAATAATTTTTTCATACTGGATATATTAAAAATAGAATGATTGATAATATTGTCACTATTGAAACTGGAATCAAATTCCTTTTAACAAGCCTGAATGTGCCTATTTCTCCAAACTCTGCCAGGACTATGACAACCACCGAAATGGGAGTTATGGCGCGTCCTATGCCGGAAATCAGTTGTACAGGGAGCATGAGGGAAGCAGGATCAACATCAAATATTATGGTAAGTTCAGGAATAGCCTGCGCATAAGCCGCGGCTGGTGCGTTTCCACTACCTGTCAACACTGTGGAAATGAAAGTGGCAATAACCATTAACAGAAGTATGGCAGACTTGCCTATATTCGCAGACAATGCTCCGTCTATAATAACGTCTATCAAACCTATATCAACAAGTCCCTGCGCAAATATGGATGCGGCAAGAATCATCACAACTGTAGATGAAAATGTATCTCCCATACCGTTCCAGAATGTTGACATTGATGAAACAGATTTACTGAATGACCTGGTTCTGGCAATTTCAATCGCTCCTGAAATGAACAATGACAGAAGTATTGCGCTGTTCAAGCCTAGGGATACCCTATTAGCAAAAATATTCCCGAAAACGGAGAAAGTGAATGAGAAAAGGAGTGGAAGAACAGGAAGGAAAGCATAATAAAGAGGATCCTCGTTTTCCCATTTTATGTTCTGCTCTGAAACCTGTGCCAACACATTCTGCCTGTTACGCTTGTCCCAAAACATATGAAACAGGAAAAATACAGCAGTGATAATGGCAATCATTGGTATCACATGCTTCATCTGCATATCAAAGTATGTGTTGACCGATATTCCAATAACACCTGCTGAAATGGCAGTAGTGTGGGAATTGATTCCGTAGTCGAGGAGAGTGCAAGCGCTTATTGCGGAAAGGGCGTTAACCCTATCCATTCCTATATTTACCAGCAGCGGATAAACTGTAGCTACAAGCAACAGCGCCACGCCAGATGCTGACGGAATGGCAAGGTTGAGCAGGAGACCTATAGGTATGAGAATTATCCCGGCGGAATCAGGGAACCTTGTCAGTTTAACCAATGGTCTGGTCATCAGATATGTGAATACATTGCTTGCCTTGATTCTTTTCATGTACTCTACATAGCCGCACAGAAGCATTACTGTAAAACCAATGCCTGAAAAAGTGGATGAGAACGTATAAGAAAGTTTCTCGAAAAGATAGAAAAGAAGGAAATTGTCAACTGAATCTTTTGCGTTGTTGATGTTCAGGACAATGGCGAGCAGAGACATCAGCAATCCCATGAAAATCAGGATGACAGCCGCATTATGCTTTCTCAGTAGAAGAAACACGGAAAAAGCTATGACATTCAGTGCAAGTATAAAACCCAAAGTAGCCATATATTACAAATTTATGTTAACCAATGACTGAAAATATTAATAATTAAATTAATTTTACATTAATTATTGATATTATGAATATTTGTCACACTATTTTATGGTTTTTTGTTATTCTTGATGTTCTGTCAGCAGGGGTGCAAAAGGCACAGGACAATAATCTGTCCGATATAAGGATCAAGGCAGTAATTGAAGGATCTTTCAACGGACATATACATTCGGAACTGCTGAACATCAGCTGCGGAAAATTTGTTCAGGCTTCATTTCTGATTGATTATGAATGTGACACGTCTGTTGTTGTTCGCAGAATAAGCTCATCAGGAATTGAAACAGGCCGCATATCCATTCCCGCTCCCATCAAATCCGGAGATACTCTTGAATTCAAAGTGTCAATCAAAGGAGACAGCGAGGAATGTGAAGTGTTCTGCGGAGATTCATCGTGCGCCTTTACGGCATTACCTCTTCCTTTCCCGAACTCGGATCTGACAGCTCTGCGAGGTTTTGACTGTGGGCGACTTCTGTCATTCAATATTCCACATCTTCCCAAAAAGAGCATCCACCCTATTGTACCAATTCTAATAATTGCAGTTCTTCTTGTAGATATAGTCCTGGTTGCCGCGCTTGTTCATAGAAGCGTAAAACAGAGAAAAAATACAGTGAATTCTGAAAATGTCTCATCAAAACTTATTACAGATTTATTGCCTGAACGTAAATCGATTCTACTTTTTGGAGATTTCAAAGTAATTTCCAATTCCGGTGAGGATATAACTCACAGATTTTCGCCAATAATAAAGGACCTGCTTATACTTCTGCTGTGCAATACTCCCAAAGGCGGCATTACTTCTGATAAACTTGAGAGCATCCTATGGCTTGACAAAGCCGGAAAAAGAGCTACAAACAACAGAAGCGTTTCAGTATCTAAATTGAGATCCTTGCTCAAGGAAGTTGGAGAATGCCGGATAGTTAACAATGGAGCATATTGGGTTCTTGAAACTTCAGACATATACATTGACTTCTACGCTTTTATAAAACTTCTCAAAGACAGAGAAATCAACAATGAAAATATTGAAACCCTGCTGAACATGTTGAATCGAGGAATGTTTCTGAACGATTCCGCATCAACATGGTCAGACGAATTCAAATACGAGGTTTCAGACCTTGTAATCACTGTGCTCATCAAATACGCCAGCGGAATTAACATTGAAAGGAATTGCGATACCATAATCAGGATATGCGATGCCATAAACAATTTTGATTCTCTGGACGAAACATCATTGGAACTGAAATGCAAGGCATACCGGGCCAAAGGCAACTTCAAGTTAGCACATCATATATTCAACAATTTCACCCGTGAATATAAGGAACTTTACGGCCAGACTTACTCTAAGAGCTACACCGATATTGTAGGCTGATGATAAAACAATCAAGGGGCTGACTAAAAAGTCAGCCCCTTGATTGTTCTTGGCTTATTTCAATTATTTTGCCTCGTTAGCCTTGATGGCAGCCTGAGCCGCAGCAAGTCTTGCGATAGGAATTCTGAATGGAGAACATGATACGTAGTTCATGCCAATCTCGTTGCAGAACTCAACTGATGCAGGATCACCACCGTGCTCACCGCAGATACCTACTTTGAGTTTAGGGTTGGTGCTTCTACCGCCCTTGATACCAATCTCAACAAGCTTGCCTACTGAGTAGCGGTCGATTGTCTGGAATGGATCTGCAGGGAGAATCTTGTTTGCAAGATAGTCAGGCATGAATGCTCCAACGTCGTCTCTTGAGAAGCCGAATGTCATCTGGGTAAGGTCGTTTGTACCGAATGAGAAGAACTGAGCTGTCTTTGCCATTGAATCTGCAATGATGGCTGCTCTAGGAATCTCAATCATTGTTCCGAACAGATACTTGATGCTTACACCGTACTCCTTCTCAATCTGAGCGTGAACTTCCTCACAGATGTTCTTCTGGAAGTTAAGCTCCCTTACAGAGATGGTTACAGGAATCATAACCTCAGGCTGAGGTGTGTAACCCTCTTTCATAAGCTCTGCGGTAGCTGTGAAGATAGCCTTGAACTGCATTCTTGAAACCTCAGGATATGTGATACCAAGACGTACTCCACGGTGACCCATCATAGGGTTGACCTCATGAAGAGCCTCACCACGTTTCTGTACATCAGCAACGGTGATATCGAATGCTGCTGCCAGTTCTTTCTGCTTCTCAGCTGTCTGTGGAACGAACTCATGCAATGGTGGGTCGAGAAGACGGAAGGTAACAGGCTTGCCGTCCATAACCTTCATTGTGCCCTTTGCAGCCTCCTTTACGAATGGCTCCAACTCTGCCAGAGCGTGCTCTCTCTCAACTGTTGTGTTGGACATGATCATCTTTCTGAGCTTTGCAAGAGGCTCTGCTGAATTCTTGCCATAGAACATGTGCTCTATACGGAACAGACCAATACCCTCAGCACCGAAATCAAGAGCTGTCTGTGCATCGTAAGGGTTATCAGCGTTTGTTCTTACACCAAGAACTCTGTATTTGTCAACTATCTTCATGTACTCGATGAAACGAGGGTTCTCTGAAGCGTTCATTGTAGGGATAGCCTGTCCGAATACAAGACCCTTTGTTCCATCCAATGAGAGGATGTCACCGTCCTTGAAGAGCTTGTCACCAATTGTGGCTGTTCTGTTGATCATGTTGATCTTGAGAGCATCGCAACCAACGATTGCGCACTTGCCCCATCCACGTGCTACAAGAGCGGCGTGAGAGGTCATACCTCCGCGGGCTGTAAGAAGACCGTCGGCAGCCCTCATACCCTCAACGTCCTCAGGGTTGGTCTCCTCACGGATGAGGATGACTTTCTCCTTCTTTGCAGCAGCCTCAACAGCCTCTGCAGCTGTGAATACTATACGGCCTACAGAACCGCCAGGACCTGCTGGAAGACCCTGAGCTACAGGCTCTACTTTCTTCTCTTCCTCAGGATTGAGGATTGGGTGGAGAAGTTCATCAAGCTGCTTAGGGGCAACTCTCATTACAGCGGTCTTCTCATCAATGAGGCCTTCTTCAATCATATCCATTGCCATGTTCAAGGCAGCGATACCTGTTCTCTTTCCAATACGGCACTGGAGCATCCAGAGCTTGCCGTCCTGGATTGTGAACTCGATATCCTGCATGTCATGGAAGTGATGCTCAAGATTCTGCTGGATCTGGTCAAGCTCCTTGTAAACCTCAGGCATTGCTGTTTCCAGAGAAGCCATATTCTTGTTGTGCTCGTTCTTTGTTGCCTCGTTGAGTGGGTTAGGTGTTCTGATACCTGCAACAACGTCCTCGCCCTGAGCATTGATCAACCACTCGCCATAGAACTTGTTCTCACCTGTAGCAGGGTTTCTTGAGAATGCAACACCGGTTGCTGAGTTCTCACCCATGTTACCGAATACCATTGACTGAACGTTTACAGCTGTACCCCAATCATCAGGAATACCCTCGATCCTTCTGTAAGCAATGGCCCTCTTTCCGTTCCATGATTTGAAAACGGCACCGATACCACCCCACAACTGCTCGTAAGCGTCATCAGGGAAAGGTTTGCCAAGCTCCTGCTTAACTCTTACCTTGAAGTCCTCGCAGAGTTCCTTGAGGTCATCTACTGTAAGGTCTGTATCTGATTTGTAACCCTTGGCCTCTTTAACCTTTGCAAGCATTCTGTCAAGCTGAACGCGGATTCCGTGTCCCTCTTCAGGCTCAATGTTCTCGGCCTTCTCCATTACAACGTCTGAATACATCATGATCAGACGTCTGTAAGCGTCGTATACGAATCTAGGGTTGTTGGTTCTCTTGATAAGTCCAGGAATTGTAGCTGAGCACAGACCAATGTTGAGGACTGTCTCCATCATACCAGGCATTGAACTTCTTGCACCACTACGGCAGGAAACGAGAAGCGGACACTCAGGGTCTCCGAATTTCATGTTCATTATCTTCTCTGTAGCTGCCATTGAAGCATCCACATCTGCCTTCAATTCTGCAGGGAACTGACCGTTGTTTGCATAGTATTCGGTACAGCACTCTGTTGTAATGGTGAAGCCTGCTGGAACAGGCATACCCAATCTGCACATTTCTGCAAGGTTGGCGCCTTTGCCACCGAGCAGGTTTCTCATTGTGCCATCGCCCTCGGCAACCTTTCCACCTAAGCGATATACTCTCTTAATTTCTGACATACTTTAATATTAAAAATGTTTGTTTGTTAATTCAAAACATACTATTGCAGACGGAAAAAACATACTTTTTTAACTATCGCCAAGTGAAGTATGTGCAAAAATCCATCTGTTATCCTACAAATATAAGTTTTTTTCAAGAAAGGTCAAGTAACAAATTTGCTACAATTCAAATTTTAAGTTTGATATGCACTCTTTCAAGAACGCCGGCAATGAATATTACAATCAGAGAGAATCCAAGGCAATTCAGAAGGGCCATTGGAGGGTATGTGAGCCAATCCGGAAGAACTATATTGAAAATATCAGCAAAGCCGTAAAACACATACGGAATCATATAAGTTGTAAGCGTTACGGTGCCTGCAGGTTTGAAAAGCCACTCATACCATCTTGTCAGACCGTTCCTGCACAGCATGATAAAAACTGCATACAATGCCATGGCCAGTGCGTAGATATAAAAGATGCAAGGAATTGTAAGGCCTATCTTTGCGGCAATCCAGACCTTCCTTGAAATCGAGCCCAGCAGTATGAAACAAGTAAGGGCAGACAGGACAAACTGCGCGAACTGCCTGCCGTGAGGCTTCACTGAACTTCCGTTACACATCTGTGGACTGAATCCGCGCATTGCAATGATTACTGAGAAAATGACTCCTCCGAGACAAAGCAGGGTATTGTTTCCTATGTGCCAGGCGTTCAATATTCCACCAAGGAAATTAGGTTCCTGGAAACCAAGCAGATTGCTTCCGCCCAGCTCTTCCCTTGTGTGATTTGTCAGAGCGCATAGGACAAGCATTGCAGTCCATACAAGGGCCAGTTTGCGCAAATCGCTCCTTGTCAGGAGATAGATTATGGCAACAACCAGATATGTCCAGCCAATGCTGCCCAGAATACTCCACCTAACGTCAAAGACAAAACCTTTTGGACTTCTGTAAGTAAGGGCAAGGAAAAGCAGTCCTGCAATTCCCAGGCACCTTAGTACCACGAACAGACACTTTCTGGCAGGTGAAATATCCTTGCTTGGATAGGCATTCCATATACAGATGAAACTCAGCACCATAAGTATCCAGTAAAAGCCTATCTTGTATAGTGAGAAATCCTGCGGGAGCCTCTGGCTGGCATTGCCAATGACGCAACCCATTATCATAAGCGCGAATGAGCGCATAAGTATGTGCCCCAATGTGGATTCTGTGGAAAAGCCCTTCCTGAACCTGTTTTCCAGAGCATAGGGCACAGACATACCAACTGCGAACAGGAACAGTGGATAAACAATGTCAGAAAGGCCTATGAAATCAACGCCCACTTCTGCGTGCACCATCCATTGTGGGACACCGTGAACCTTCCAGAAATCGTTCACGAAAATCATCAGAGCCATGGTGAGCGCCCTGAGCATGTCTATGGCCGTATTGCGGCTCCAGTCAAAAGTCCGTTCCATATATTTGTATTTTCAGCAAAGCTTATCGTATGCAAAGAAGATTTGCTCCGAATATCTCGGGCCACTGGGTCAATGTCTGAAAGGAGGATTTCCGGCCTCACCCCAGGCAATAGCGCATCCTATGCAGGCCAGATTCCTCTCCAGCTCAAGTTTCACATTTTCAGGCGAATCGTTCACGTTCACCTTGCCTTCATACAGGTTGTACTCCCTCTTTGCATCCGGCAGGGTGATGTTAGGCATCACCACATTTGCACCGGCCTTTATTGCCTCCTCCCGCCCTGTAGGACTCAGCACCTGCAACGCCGTTGTAGCAGCAATATTAATTTCAGGAAGCCTTTTTCTCAACTCTTTTATCACAGCGATAGTGAGTTTCACCTTCTCCTCCCCGCTGCAGTTCACGAACTCACCCCACAAGCCCTCCCCTCTGCAACATATTCCTTCCGTATCATTTGCCGGTTCATCTTTGCAGATTCTTGCCGTACCATTCTCCTGCACAACTTTACTGTTTCGTGTTCCGTGGCGGGCCGCCTTTCCCTGGTCAAGCGTAACTGCACATTCGCCAGCAGCATATCCGGCAAGTTCGCTTTTGTTCTGTAGTTTGCTGTTGGGAAACATCTGATTATTGAAGAACAGTTGTCCCAGCGGTGTATCCTTGTGAGGAATATACGGGCCCATGCCCACCATGTCAATTTTGTGACGCACCATGAAATCTATGTCATGCTCCAGATTTTCCATGCTTTGGAAAGGCAGGCCAATCATCATCCCACTTCCCGTAATATATCCAAGGCTCTTCAGATTTTCAATGCACTCAAGCCTGGTTTCATAACTGTGAGTCACGCTCAGAGAACTCCTATCTGATGTACAACTTTCGGAAGCATTGCTTGAACTTTCTGCATTGTTTTCATTACAGTGAGTCACGCTCAGAGAACTTTCTCCCGATGTCCGGCACTTTGATTCGTTGTTTGAACTTGCAGGATTGCTGCCGTTGTGTTCAGCTTGAGGATGAATACGCTCGTAAAGTTCCTTGTCGGACGCTTCAATACGGAGCAGATAACGCCCCGCTCCTGCTTCGTGCCAGAGTCTGTAAACGTCCCTGCTCTGCTCACCCAATGAAAGTGTTACAGCAAGTGGCTGATAAACATTGCTTTTCAAATGAGTGATATCATATACAAGACGGGCTATGTTTTCCACGTACGCACTGTCACATCGCTCGCCGGCCTGAAGCACAACGCTCCCGTAACCATTGTCAAGGGCAAACCTTGCTGCCTGCAGAATCTGCTCATTGCTCATTTCGTATCTGCGTACCTTGCAATTGCCAGCCCTGATCCCGCAATAAAGGCAGTTCTTCCTGCACTTGTTCGATATTTCAATGAGTCCCCTCAGATATACCCTGTACATACTAGCGTGGACAACGAATTTTGCTTTAATCTATAAACGAACTATTTTTTGCGTTTGCGAGACTTATCGTCCTTGCTGTAATTCTCCCTGACCTCGGTAACGAATTGCTCGTACCATCTTCTTTCCTGCTTCTCAGAAATTGATTCTCCCCTCTTGCGACCTTTGCTTTCTGAACCTCTTCCACGTCCACCTTCTGAACTTCTCCTTCTGCTTGTCCTTTCTTCAGAATCTCTTCTGCGTCCTTTTTCCTCGGTGCCTCTTCTGCCTCTGCCTCTTCCTTCCGAATCCCTTGTTCTCCCGCTGTCCTCGCGTCTTCTGCCGCGACTCCCTTCTTCGCTCCTTCTTCCTCGTCCCCTTCCATCACTTTCACGTCTTCCGCCTCTGTCCTCCTCGCTTCTTTGTCTTCCCCTTCCACTCCGGGCGTTACCTGATTCTCCTTTTCTGGAGCTTCTTCCAACTTTTCCGGCCTTTTCTTCAGGCTCTTGGTCATAGCGTTCAAAAATTCCATCATGTTCCTTCTCATACTTGCCTGATTTCCTAATGGTATTTTCGTCCACATTTTTCCAGGTCCTTGCATTCTCGTAGTTTTCAACGCTCTCTTTTATATCCTCTGCCTTGCCGGAATTTTCATGCCCGTTCCAATCATCACGGTTTTCAGGCACTGCCATGTTCGCCTTGCCTGCGGACTTTCCTTCTCTTGAAGCGGCATTTTCATGTTCAGATTCATCAGTGGATTTTCTTCTGCGGCCGCGGGATGGTTTTTCGGAACTATCGCCATGTTGGGAATTTGAAGGTCTTTGGCGGCCTACAGCACCTATGTAGTTCAAATCGGGTGCGTTCTTGTAATATTCAAGGAAACGGTTGGCGGTGACAGCCAGGAACTTCTTGATAATCTGGTCTCTTGTCATAGCCTTCCACTTCTCCTCAAGTATAGGGAGATATGGGAAAGCCTCAACCGGAAGGGTTACATCGTCGAGCTTGTCAATGAGGAACTCAATCTGTTTCTTGCAGATTTCAGGACCTCCAGGAATCTTGGCACGTCTGATTTCCTTGCCAATCATCTTTTCGATTTTCCTTATCCTGTACAGTTCACGGCTGTTGGCTATGATGATTGACTGCCCTTCCTTGTCGGCACGGCCTGTCCTTCCACTCCTGTGGGTGTAAATTTCCAGTTCATCAGGGAGTTTGTAGTTTATGACATGCGTGAGGCTGTCAACGTCAATGCCACGGGCTGCCACGTCCGTTGCAACAAGAAGGCTCAAAGTCTTCTCCTTGAAGCGTTTCATAACCTGCTCGCGTACGTCCTGTGTGAGGTCTCCGTGAATGGAATCAACATCGTAGCCATCGGTCATGAGTTTGCCTGCAATTTCCTGTGTTTCAAGCTTGGTCCTGCAGAAAATGATTCCGTAAACCTCAGGGAAATAATCCACTATCCTTTTAAGAGCAAGATATCTGTCATCTTCCTTTATGACCACATAGAAGTGGCGCACATTCTGAGCTCCTGAATTTCTCTGGCCTACAACTATGGACTTGTAATTCCTGGTATAATTCTTTGCTATTTCTTCAACCTCAACCGGCATTGTGGCACTGAAAAGCAAGGTTTGCCTTTGCTCTGGAAGTTCTGCAACTATAGAGTCAAGATCGTCCTTGAAACCCATGTCAAGCATCTGGTCCGCCTCGTCGAGCACAAACATTGAAACTTCTTCCAAGTGAGCAACGTTCCTTTTGCACAAATCAAGAATTCGTCCTGGAGTAGCAACAATTATGTCGGCACCTTCTTTCACCTCTTTCATCTGGCGGACTATTCCTGAGCCTCCATATACGCATACTATCCTTATTTTTGGCAGGAACATGGCATAACGTTGCAAATCCTCGGCTATCTGCTTGCACAATTCACGTGTAGGGCTGAGAATCAACACTTTGGGATTCTTATCATTATATTCGAATTTTTGAGACTCCAATCTGCCATCCTTATTCTGAGAGTTCTTCTCTTCTGAATTCCGGCTACTGGAATACTCCTGTGCATCCTCCCTGTCATATTCCACAGCATCTGTTCGGGAATCTTCATGCGCATCTTCATGAGAATCTTCATTCACATCTTCGTGAGAAACTTCATTCGCATCGTTGAGCGATTTCTTGAACTCGCCCCTGAACAGTTTGTCAAGAATAGGGAAACCGAAAGCCGCTGTTTTTCCGGTACCGGTCTGGGCCAGTGACACAAGGTCATCGCTGCTGGAGAGCAACTGTGGAATGGTTTGTGCCTGAACAGGCGTTGGTTTCTCGAAGCCCAGTTCTGCCGCCGCCTTCTGCAGCTGCTCGCACAATCCCAGGTCCGCAAAAGTCAGACTGGACTCGTTTGTTTCGTTCACTTCGTTAACTTCTTTTGTTTCAATTACTTCGTCTTTCATATATTTTATGTTATTTTTTCATTCTTCTCAAAACGTGGCCGTTTGCCGCTTTCCGCATCCGTTTGTCCACATTTTAGCTCAAAATGTGGCCGTGTGCCCATTTCTGCTCCCGTTTGTCCACTTTTTCGCTCAAAACGTGGCCGTGTGCCGCTTTCCGCATCCGTTTGTCCACATTTTAGCTCAAAACGTGGCCGTTTGCCCATTTCTACTCCCGTTTGTCCACATTTTCGCCCAAAATGTGGCCGTTTGCGGTTGTATTACTTGAATATGGCGCCCACACGCTTCCAAATGCCGGCACAAAGTGCGAGGCACATTCCGTAATTTACCAAAGGTATGTTCCTCTGGCGCAGAATCTTGAGGCGTGACATCAACTGGCGTTTTGTTACAACGCAGCCACCGCACTGAACTGCAAGATCAAACGGAACTGATTCCGGAATGGAATCGTCCGAAGTCACAAACATAAACTGTACATCTTCAATGCAGGAACAATGACCTTTTATGTATTTTGTCAAGGCTGCGGGTATTTTAACCCTCCCTATATCTTCGCAGGTTGCATGATGAGTGCAACTCTCGAGCATAAGCACTCTGAAAACGCCTTCTCCAGCAACACAATTGCCACATGCCTTATCTGAGACCGTTATTCCGCATACCTCATCTTGGAACGTTTTGCTGCATGCTGAATCCGCTGCCGTTTTGCTACATACTTCTTTTGTAAACGTTATTCCGCATGCCTCATCTATAATCGTTTTTCTGCAAGAACGTAATGTCCGGCTGTCAAGTGACTCCAAGAAACGCATTCCTGCAAGGTAATCCTCGAATGGTCCTTTTGCCCTGGCCAGAAGCATGCTGAAACTTGTAAGAGGCACATCCGCCGGCACAATAGGCGCAACTCTGGCAAAAGCTTGCGAATCTGTTACTACCAATGAAACACGATGCGAACCTTCTACCAAGAAGTCATTCTCGTCACCACAATCGCAGTGTTCATGGTCATTGCAAGAATATTCTGCGGACTTATGAGCGTTACAGTAAGCTGAACAATTTTCAAAAAAGGCTGGCAACTGCTCAGGCTGGAGAACTGTGACCACTGCGCCAAGGTCAAGAAGCTGCCGTATTGCCATCACCTGTGGAAGAATGAGCCTGCCCGCAGGCGCCTCAGAATCTATAGGACATACAAGCGCAACGTTATCTCCTGCACGTACCAATCCCTCGAACATGGGCCTTTCTTCATATTCTTTGCTGTTCTGCCTTGATTTTACCAAAAAGGCGAAAATGCGTTCTTTTACCTGTGGGTCCTTGATTGAGCATTCCGCTATCTGCGCCACGTCAACTGAAAGTTCCAAACTTAATACTGACTCAAGACATGAATAGCCATCATCAATATTTTGCGGAGAATTTGGTTTAACGGCGTTATAAAAACAAGAAGGTTCCCCTGTCTCGGCCGTAAAATGGTCACCTGAAATACTGTTACTGTAAATATCGGCTTTGCTTAGCAGAACCATAAAAGGAATACCGTTCCGTCTTAACATAGAACAGATTTCCAAATCTGAAGGCAGTGCAGGACTTCCGAATGGAATCATAAGGAGCGCGGCATCAAGCCCGCCAAGCTTTGAAAAAGTCTTTTCGTCCTTTAAAGAAGCAAGTGAAGAACCGTCTGAAAGACCGGCTGTATCAATGAAATTGCATATACCTGCTTCAGGGACTTCCATTCTTTTGGAAACAGGATCCGCGGTTGTGCCAGGCAGATCGGAAACAATGGCAGTCTGAGTTCCTGTAAGGAAATTCAGAAGACTGCTCTTGCCAGCATTCGGCCTGCCAAAGATACCTGTGTTCAATATTCTGTCACTCATATTTTTCAATCAAAGAGGCGAATGCTCTACGAACCATTAGAGCAACTCAACTCGTCTCAACTCATCTCATCTAAACTCAACTCATCTCATCTCGTCTCAACCCGTCTCAACTCATCTCAACTCAACTCATCTCATCTCATCTCAAAAAGCATGTCAACATTCAGGCAAATAGCCAGAAAGCAAAACCTACTGCAAGTCCAACGACAACATTCACCAATTTTGCCCAAATGAATGATTTTCTGCTCTGGGCAAGAAGAGGTATGGTTGCATGTCCGTCCTGGACTATGGAGTTCACAAGAAGAATATAGAACGGTGCGAGTCCGCCTGCGAACAAGGTTACGAATATCAGGTGAGGACCTGATTCGGGTATTATTCCTATCAATGCTGCGAGAATCATTACCCAAAGCATATTCTCGCTTATAAGATGCTCAAGATCAAGATAATGTATTCCAATTTCGCAAACCAGCAGCGCTCCGAAGGTCCAGCAGAAGACTGAAAGCGCATGTTTCTTGATTACATGCTTCCAGATATGTTCATTTATGAAATGCTCGCTGGCCGTTGCAGTAAAGAACAATGTAATTACACTGAAGATAGCGAATACAAGATGAATCCAGCGTTCCTCCAGCAGATTGAGGCTGTGTTCGTGTTCATTACCATGCTCGTGCATGTGCTCATCTGCATGTGAATGTATTTCAGCATTGTGCTTGCAAGGAACAAGTTCCTCAATGCTGTGTTCACCAGTACAAGCGGCCGCTTCGCAATTGTGTTCATGATTGCAAGCGGTTTCATGTTCATGAGCATAAGTGGATGCGCCATGATTGTGTGAGCAGGCCTCGGTACCGTGTACGTGCACATGTACTTCAGTTACGTGGTCTTGGGAATGCATGTGAGCCTCGTGGTCATGTTCGAGAAGACCTCCGCCAACAAGGGCAAGGAAAATTGCAATGCCAGCAAAAATTATGATTCTCTTTATACCGGGATGCTTCATTGCATTGTATGAAGAGGCCTTGAAAATTGAAGGCATTGACTGCTGGTCCTCAGAATGCAAGGTGATTTCATCGCCGCAATGGCAATGGCAATCGTGGCCTATGAGATGTCCGTGGTGGTCATGGCCATGCTCGGAGCATACGGAAGACTCACTCAATGTCTTGAAGAACTTGATTCTGTCAACAAGCAATCCCACAGCAATACCTAGTAACAGAACTATTACACAAAGAATGAGCGCTTCCTTTGGTATCATTGCCAACATTACGAATGCCTCGTCACCGCTTGAACAAATCATCATTGTAATAAGGGCTCCGAAAGTCAGCAGTCTGTGAGTATATAGTGAA